>JAHHLP010000216.1 GCA_018679295.1 Rhodothermia bacterium | reverse complement strand
GTGTACTGCAGCTTGAGCTGGTTCTGAAAATCGAATTGGTTGTTCGTGTCGTAGTTGACATCGACGCGCATCTTGTCACCGATGGACCCGGTTATCCCGAGCCGGAGATCCTGCTTGAAGTCGGGGTCCAGCTGAGCCGCCTTTCCGGTTACGGATACCTGCTGGTCGCTCTTTCGATAATCGAATCCCGCGCGAATGTCTGCCTGCCCGTTTACACGGAGATCGACCTCCGGCTTTCCGAATATGGTCGTGAATGCGCTTTGTCGTCCGCCCGGTACTACTATGTTGAAGCCTAGTCCTCCGCGACGACGCTGCTGTCGTTGTCGTTCTCTAACGGCGACCAGGTCCGTCCAATTTTGATTCAAACCCTTCTTAAGTCGTCGATCCCGATAGCGCTGCCGATCGAGGCTCAGAGGCTCACGAACATCGCCACCCGCAACGCTCTCGCGCGCGATGTATCGGCCGGAGGTCGTATCCAGTTCTACCTGGTGCTTCCAGTTGGAGCTGATCCTGGGTCGCAGCGGTCGCCGACTACGGCCGAACAGGCTGGCGGACCGCGAGTCGCGCTTCAATCGAGGGGCGAAAGGCAGGACGCGCAGCGTATCTGCTGTCGAGTCCGTCGTGTCCGCAGCGGCTACTCCTCTCAGGCCGAGCGAATCGGCTGAGGACGGGCGCGCGGAGAGTGAGTCGACGTGAGAAGAGTCAGGGGCCCGTACGTCTAGGGAATCACGCCGGTAGCGGAGGTCGCGTCGAAGTACGTCCTCGTCTGCCGTGACCCTCACGGAGTCGGTATCCGCTCTCGCAAGGCTGCGAAGGGGGCGTGCTTCTGACTCGCGCTCCCGAATTGCCTGAAGGCCCGACGAATTGACGACGACGCTGTCTGTATCGGTCCGTGCAAAGTACCAAGCGCTCTCTTCAAAGCGTGATGGTTCCGCTGCGGAGCCCGCGAAAAAGAGCGTCCCGCACACAGATAGAATCACGCCGTACAGCACTGCTACACGACGCCCACCAGCGGGCACTTCGGTCCTGCGAAAATCGAATGTCGACGTTCCTGACTTCACGATCAGGCCGACGGGTGTTATTGTGGAAGAGGCGACCGGCCTTGACAGGGCCGTGTCACCGAAGCGTAACGTGGTAGCTAGAAGTGCCTATACGCGCTGTTGGATCTGGGATTTGTGGAGACTGGTCGCCGAACCCCGTCAGTTCGGCCTCGGACAGATAAGCTAACGGTAAGACGATCGATTATGAAACGCCAAAACGCAGCCCAAGACGTCGTTTTCGGCAAAGTGATACAGGTCACTTGAGCAAAGGTTCGGTACGCGGACACTCACCCTGAAGGGAAGCTCTTGAACTCCTCCAGGGCATAGTGTAGTCTCGACGAAGGAGTATATTTCTAAACCGTTTGATTGATTCGATATCCAACATGATCAAGGACCGTTCTGACGCCCAAAGAGTCGTCGTAACAGGAGGTGGCGGCCGGCTGGGAAGCAAACTGGTTCGTCGTTTTCTTGACGACGGTGCAAATGTAGCCGCCATCGTTATCTCGGACGAAGAGGCTGCTCGGGTTCCCTCCGCCGAAACAACAGCTCTCGTAAAGATTGCGGACGTGACCGACGAGGACTCTGTGGTCACCGCGTTTGAGGAACTCCATGACGAACTCGGCGGACTCGATGCAGTCATTCATACGGTGGGTATGTGGGGCCAGGAAGTGTTCGCGAAAACACGACTTTCCTCTTGGGAGAAGATGATGTCCGTCAATCTCACATCCGCCTTTTTATGCTTCCGGGAAGCGGTCAGGCATATGGGCGATGGAGGTACACTCATCGCGATTACTTCGCGACAGGGTGCTGATCGCGGGGTAGGTGGTCAGGCGGCGTACTCGGCTGCGAAGGCAGGAATCATACGACTTGTGGAGGCGGTGGCAGATGAGCACGCGTCCAGCGGCATCACGGCCCACGCGATTGCTCCATCAACCATTCTCTTCGAAGAGGAAGGTGATGGCGTCCAAGCATCGGAGGTGGTTTCACTGGTGGTCTACCTGACCAACCACGGTCCGAGTCTAGACGGTGCTACGGTTCGGGCTTATGGCTCAGGTTAGCGCCGCCACCGATCAGGCGGCCGTTGCGGCGACCTCCTCGGTGACTGACCTTTCTCCGTCGTGCCAAGTGTCTGTGATCTCCAGTCCGCACTGCTTGAGTTCCTCGTAAACGGCCGTGCCGGGCATCGCTACCTCCATGGCGTCCGCGCCGCCCCCTGGAACTTCGCCCGCGGCCAGCATGCGCGCCACGATAGCGATCGGTACGCTGGTGCACCGCTGCATCGCGCTCAATCCATCGACTCCTCCGTGGCGATCAATCATCTCGTAGATCAGCGTCTTTTCGACCCCATCCTTCTTTCCGAAGATCGCGCATCTGAGAAGCACTACGTCGGCGTAATCGCCGCCTAGAATTCTCTGCATTCGTCGAACCAGAACATCGTTATAGGTCAGATGCGTCCTGACGTCGATGATCTTTTTCTCTCCGAAGCCAAGGCCGAGCAGAAACCGCATTTGGTGTGCATGTCCCGGCCAGCGGATTGTCTTCATGTCGAGGTTTCTGACCCTCCCCGAGAGCCGGTCTGCCAAGGTGACAAGCGAGCCTGCTGTGGTGAAAGCCTCCATGTTGCCAAAGGGCTCCCGGAACCGGATCTCTTCGAGGTTTGTCAGCGGCGCGATTTGGCGGACTTCTCCATCGGCGATCTCAAACGCTGGCATGGTGTAATCGTCTATCAGCTTACGGGCGGAGACGCTGAGCCTGAAGTTGAACGGTGGCTCAGGCTCGATTGGCACGTCGCCAACGCGAAGGCTGGCAGAGACAACCTCGTCGAACTGATCGACGCCGAGCAGGCAGAGCATGTTAATAAGGCCGGGCGCCAAGCCGCAGCTAGGGACGATCCAGACTCCCCGGTCTCTCGCCGCATCTCCGAGCCCCAGTTCCTCCCTGACAAGATCATCGTTGCCACCGAGGTCGCAGAAATGGGATCCGACTTCAACGCTCATCCTGGCGAGGCCCGGATTGATAGTCGGTGAAGCACAACCAATGATGCAGTTACTTCCTTGCACAATAGGCTTTAGTACGCTTTCGTCGCGGCCATCAACCTGGTAGGAGCGAACCTTGTCGCTCTTGACCGTTTCGTGAAGCCCTTTCAGCATGCGCGATCCGGCATCGCAGACGAGGATCTCACGAACCTCCTCGTGCCTGGCCAGGTGTCGCGCAACCGCGGATCCAACCGAACCCGCTCCGATAATCGATATTCTCAAACCCTGTCTACGCTTGTACTGGAACGTGACTTCCGCCGGTGATATTCGATCAACCACCGCAATGACAATATACGTTGTGTGACCGAGGCCGAAGTCAGATGAAGGCTTCCGTATAACGGCTTCCGCCGCGATTGGCGACTCTGGCGAGTGCCGTTACTACGAGGACGACGAGCATTAGCAGAACGCTGTAAGCGGCTGCCGTTCCAAACTCGTAGAGGCGGAGCTGGGCAAGAATCTCGACGCTGATTGGGCGGTTGCCGTAAACGTAAAGCATTATCGAAGCGACGAACTCACCCACCGCCGCGACGAATGTCAGTAGCGTACCGGCCACAATACCCGGCGTGATGATCGGCAACAAGACGCGGCGAAACGTGGTGCCGGACCCGGCGCCAAGGTCTGCCGAGGCCTCGGCGAGGTTGTCATCCACTCCTTCCAGGGCGGCCGTGACGGATCGGACAATGAACGGAATGTTACGGATGAAGTAGGCGAGCGGAAGTATCCAGAAAGTGCCGACCATTATCTGACCGAAAGTGAGCGGGCTTCTCTGGTTGAAAGCAACAATCAGGTTGACCGCGATTACAGTCCCCGGGATGGCGAAGGGAAGAATTGTCAACAGTCGAAGAACCGATGTCCCAACCACCTTTCCTTTTGCGATAACGAGGGCCACGGCGACGCCGAAGACGACGTTTGCAGCGGTCGCTATCGTTGCCATCGACAAGCTGTTGAGAAACGGCTTCAGCACGTCGGCTTGAGAGAGCATGTCTCGGTAATTGTCGATTGTGAAACGCTGGGGGAGCACCTGCAGAGTCCAACTTCCTTCCGCGGCAAACGAGATCAGTACGATTGTCGCGATCGGCAGGAGGATGAGGATCAGCACGAGCGATACGAACAGGAACAGAATCGCGCGCCCTGTTCCCGACGTCACCTTCCGGGCCGGTGCCCCCGCGCCCTTGGAAGCCGATCGGATGTGCTTATTTCGATTGTAGAATTCGATCAGAACGAGAAACGCCAGACAGATTAGGGTCAGCACTGTCGAAACAGACGCTGATAGATCGAGATTGCCGTTCGTCTTGTAATTAAAAATCTGAAGTGTGAGGAAGTGGTCGTTGCCGGCGAAGAGCAGGGGAGCGGTGAAAGAAGCCATCGATACCATGAAGACGAGCAAGGATGCTCCTACGATCGATGGGCGAAGCAGCGGAAGTATGACCCGAAAGAACGTTGTGAAACCAGTTGCCCCAAGTCCTGCGGATGCCTCGAGAAGACTTCGGTCAATTGCGCGCAGTGCCCCGCCCACGAATAGATAGAAATACACATACATCGTGTAGACGTGCACCAGCCAAACTGCCCAAAGCCCATCGAAAGAGAACGGCACCTGGTCCATCGAAAACAGGGACTGAAGCGCTCGGGGAAGAATGCCGCTTTCCCCGTAGAGAAACAGAAACGCGAGGACGCCTACGAGCGGTGGAAGCGCCAGCGGAAGTACGGCAACTCCCATCAGGAGTCGTCTGAACGGGAAATCGAAACGATAAAACAGGTAGGCGAGTGTCGTTCCGGTTACTCCGGCTCCCAGAACCGAGTAGATGGAAATTGCTACCGAGTTGTAGAGCGCCCGGACGTTTGCCGACCGCCAAGAAGAGAACACCCGGCTCACGACGTCCGGATCAAGGCCCGCCACGAAGACCCGAAGCGCCGGAAAGAGAACGTAGGCGACGAGTATTGTCGTGGCCGCGGCAAACAGTACGATTGTCGTTCGGCGGCCGATGAAGTGCATGTTGTGGCGGGTCAGGCGTCGGTGTCGACCACCAGTCTGTCCTCGAGCGCCCGCGAGAGTGTGGCCTCATCGGCATACTCCAGATCGCCGCCGATTGGCAGGCCGCGGGCGATGCGGGTCACGCGAACACCAAAGGGCTTCACGAGCTGGGATATGTAGTAGCTCGTTGTGTCACCTTCCACATTCGGGTTCATTGCGAGGATGATCTCCTTTATCTGCGCGTCGGAAGAGTGAGGTTCGGCAACCGTGGTGCCGTTCGCCGAGGCTGCGTGGCTTCCGTTGTCGTCGTTCGGCGCGGCTACCGGGTCTCCATTGGCGATTCGTTCGATAAGCTCACGGATTCGCAGATCTTCCGGGCCGATACCGTCCAATGGAGAGATTGCGCCGCCCAGCACATGGTAGACACCACGGAATTCGTTTGTGCGTTCAAGCGCCACGACGTCACTCGTCTCTTCCACCACGCAGACAATCGAATGGTCGCGCTTTGGAGAACTGCAGATGCGACAAGGGTCGTGATCGGTGACATTGGAGCAGATGGTGCAAAAGGTGACCTTGTCCTTGACGGCTACGAGAGCGTCGGCAATCTGAACAACATCTACTCGCGACATCTTGAGGATGTACGCAGCCAACCTCTGGGCGGTCTTTCGGCCAATGGTCGGGAGCTTGGTCAGCTGCTCGACGAGGTTCTCGACGGATTCGGAGGTGTAGGACATCGAGGTTGCCTTACAGGCCGAGTTGGCTTAGGTCAAACCCCGGGGGAAGCATGTCTCCCGCCGCGCGCCCCATCTCGTCCTTCGCCATAGCCGCTGCTTCCTCAAGCGCCTTGTTGACGCCCGCAACGACGAGATCTTCGAGTAACTCGATGTCCTCATCATCCACCGCGTCGGGGTCGACCTTGATGCTTGTGATGCGCTGAAGCCCGTTGGCAGTGACGCGTACCATACCCCCGCCGGCTTCGACCGTCACGGTCTTCTTACCCAACTCATCCTGCGCAGCCGAGATCTTCTGCTGCATCTCCATCATCTTGCCGAACATGTCAGCCATGTTGAGTCCTTCAGTCATGCGGAGGGGTACCTCATTGATTACGATCTGTTATCTGGCGGTTACCAAACCAACTCGCCGCCGAACTCGTCAAAGATAGCCCGGATGACAGGGTTGCTTTGCCGCTTTTCCTTCATGTACTCGTACGGGTCAAAATCTTCGGCGGTTTCTCCCTCCGGAGGCCGTACGGCTGTGCGAACCACGAAGCGGAGTGTCGAGATCGAATCCGAGATCAGACGTCGTGCGTGCTGAAGCAGGAAATCCTGCTGATTCTCAAGAAGGCGCTTGTGAAAGTCGTCAGGCACGTCGATGACCATGTGCGATGCCTCAAGCGCGGACGGGGCCGTGTGTTGCAGGAGTGAACCTACGTGGATGCGCTCCGCCTTCACCGCCTTCACGAATGGCAACCAGTCTGTCACTGACGCCGGGCCTTGATTCTCGTCTGAGCCGTTTCCATTTGGGGCGTTCAGCGCAGCTTCTTCTCTGACTGCTGATCGCGCCGCCGAACCCTCAATGGTACCCGCTGAGTCGCCGTTATTCTTCGATCTGCGGCTGAGTGCAGGAGGGCCAAAGAGGTCAGGTACTCGTTTCGGTGTAGGCTCGCTCTCTGGCGCAGGTGCTTGCAGGTCGGGCCGCGGGGCAATCTGTTCCGTCGAGGTACCTTCCGCGGCGGCATCCGGCTCTGCACTAGCGTCCGAGTCCTCTGAGACCACCTCTTCCGCCGTGGCAGTCTTTTGGCCGACGTTACCCTCTGAAGTATTCAATGGGTTTGACGTGTCGGCGGACTTGGTGGAGCGATCGGCAGACTGGGTAGGATGATCCACCGGATCGGAATTCGACCCCGATGGGATATCACCGTTGCTGGTGGTCGTTGCAGGATCTACAACATCGCTCACACGACCACCGGTCGGTGCTGTGGCGAGAGTAGAGGCTGCCTCGGCGGCCGCCAGGACCTGCGAAGCCGAGTTGCTCGTTTCCTTTCCGGCACTCCGTGGTGGGCGCTTGCCGGATTGTGTCTTTTTCTCTTTTGTAGCAGGGCTCGATGTTTCGGCGTGCCCTCCGTCGGCAGAGCCATCCCCATCCGTTGCCGGTGGTCCCTCTATTGAGGCTGAACGTTCGCTCAGCGCGTCGATCTTTGCAAGCGCCTGTCGCAGGTCGATCGTATCTGCTGCACCGACCATTTTCAGCAATCCGAGTTCAAGTTGAAGCCGGGGCTGAGCGCGCGTCCGTATCAACGTCTCACTATCCGATGCAATCGAGAGCAGTCGCAGAAGAGTAGCGGGTGTAAACGCGTTCGACTCGTCCTTGTACCGTTCCTTGATGGCTGCCGAGGTCTCAATCAGGCCCGTGTCGGGCATCGTGAGCGCTACAAGAAGGTTTCGGAAGTGCTCACCGAGCCCGGACAGAAACTCCTGGAGATCAAATCCCGCAAAGACGATACGTTGGACCAGCCGGAGGACGCCAGCGGTGTCTCGATCGCGAATGCAGCGCGAGGTTTCAAAATAGAGCTCTACATCTACGACACCCAAGGCATCTGCGAGCGCCTCATAAGTAACTTCTGAGCCGCACAAGGCGACCGCCTGGTCGAAGACGGACAGGGCGTCACGCAGAGCGCCGTCACCTTTTTGGGCAATCAGCAAGAGGGAGCCCTCGTCGAGTTGGATCTTTTCCTCCGAGGCAATCTCTTGAATGCGAGCGGCCGTCTCTGCGACCGGGATGCGCCGGAAATCAAATCGTTGGCATCGCGACAGGATAGTTGGGAGCACCTTGTTCGGTTCAGTAGTCGCGAAGATAAACAGGGCGTACGGCGGGGGCTCCTCAAGAGTCTTCAGCAGGGCATTGAATGCCGACGTGGACAACATGTGCACCTCGTCGATGATGTACACTTTCTTGACTCCTCCCTGCGGCGGTACGCGCACCGTGTCACGCAGCTCGCGCACATCGTCTACCTTGTTGTTGGACGCGGCGTCAATCTCGATTACGTTGAGATTGCGGCCTTCAGCGAACGACAGGCACGAGTCGCACTTCTGGCAAGGTTCAGCTCCGTCACGGTCCTCCAGCGGGGCCGTGCAGTTGATCGATTTGGCTAGAATCCTGGCAACGGTCGTCTTGCCGACTCCACGAGGGCCGCTGAAGAGATATGCATGCCCCAGACGTTCGCGCTCGATCGCGTTCTTGAGCGTTTCGCAAACGTGCTCCTGAGCGACGACATCGTCAAATCGTTGCGGGCGATACTTGCGGGCCGCGACCAGGTAACGTTGGTCCGACATGTGATGGGCTGGTTTTCAGGTGTGTGTCGAGTGATTTTTTGCCAACGCCCATGGGAAAGGCAACATAGTCGGCAGGTAGATCTACTGCAACTCAGAACCGGTGGATTTGGGGTAAGATCCCCGCCTGATCGGGCGACGACTCCAAGGTGACGCTATCGGGGAGGAGGCAAGGACGGATCGCCGGGAGCGACCGCTTTGCCGTCCGCCGGGTGGCCATCGGGTTGTGCCGGGGCATCGTATCCGTTACCGTCCGAAATCGTGCTCGCGGTCGGTTGGCCAGGTTCGGCTGGTGACGGTACATCGACGGAGGGGTCGGTCGCTGCCGCTGGTTGTGGCTCGTGTTCGGCCGGTTTTGTTGGACGGATGCCGAGATCAGGATCGAAACAGTCGCGGCAGCGGGGCTCGTAGGCATCGGTAGCTCCTACAAACACGCGCGTCCGGTCGGCGACGATGCGCTGCGAGTGGTTTGCGGGTGAGCCGCAGATGACGCAGACGGCGTGGAGCTTGGTAACATACTCTGCGATCGACATCAGCTGCGGGATTGGCTCGAACGGTTGCCCGAGGAAGTCCTGGTCAAGCCCCGCGACAATGACACGCCTGCCGTCGCCCGCAAGTGTTCGGCACACTTCAACGAGGTCTCCGTCAAAAAACTGCGCCTCATCGATGCCGACCACGTCCGCGTTTCCCACCATCAGCAGAATCTGTCCCGCGGAATCCACGGGCTCCGAGGGGATGGAGTTCTCATCGTGGGAAGTGACCTCCTCGTTGCTGAACCGCGAATCGATTGCCGGCTTGTAGATCTCCACCTTCTGGCGCGCAAAGCGGGCTCGTTTCATGCGGCGAATAAGCTCTTCCGTCTTGCCGCTAAACATTGACCCGCAGATCACCTCGATCCACCCTGTCCTGCGGTTCTTGCCAATTACTGCCGGTTCCATACACACGAGATGTTGTGCTGTCGCGTCCGGACGAACAACCAGGTCCGTCGTCAAGAGTCAATTTACGTATCGACGACCCGATTGGCGACCTTTCAGACTGCGGCGACGGCTTCCTCGGGTACATAACCGGTAATACCGTTGGGAAGCCGGATTTCAGCCCAGCCTTCCTCTACCTTAAGGATATCTATGACCAAGGCCTCATGCACGACTACGGCAGATCGAGATCCGCCTTCCGGTTCATCGCGAACCTCAACGCGATCTGAGACGACGACCCCGGCTGCGATGTTGCTGCGGACCGCGGACGTGGCAAGAGCGCCCGCGAGTAGAAAAAGGCCAGTAGCGCATAGCAGCGTAATGACGCGCCTTGACCACGGCCCCGACGCAGAAGTCCACAGGCGATATCCGGCCAATATCGTTCCCGCCAGCCACGAAATGGCGCCGATCCAAAACAATGTCCGCATGCCGAACCCGTCGATGAAGCCGTTCCACCATCGCGCTAGCACGGGCGTGGGTACCTGGGAAAACCGATCTCTGGATCGAGTCTGGACCAGCCGGATGTTGTGCCTGATTTCAGGGTTCGCCGGTCTGAGTCTCGCGGCCCTCTGATAGTTGAGCATGGCTTGCCCGAGCCTGTCAAGCCGGAAGTAGGCGTTGCCCAGGTTCTGGTAGAGGGCCGCACTCTCGAAGCCCATACTTAGTACAGCCTCATACGCGGTTCGGGCATCATCAAAATTGCCTTCACGATAGCTCGCATTGCCCTCGTCAAAGAGTCTTGCCGCCTCCTCCACATCCGCGTGCGCCACCGCACAAAACGGAACGGCATATAAGAGAAGCAAAATCAGGCCGAAGCAAAAGGGAGCCTTCTTCATGTGCCCACCCCCGCTGCTGCATTCTTGAATGC
>JAHHLP010000353.1 GCA_018679295.1 Rhodothermia bacterium | reverse complement strand
AGCCGCCTCCTTCTCGTAGTAGGTGGAGCCCACGAGAAAGCTCTCGCCGGCATCGCCATCTTCAATAGACAAACCAGCGCCAGTGATGTGGTCACAGTCTACAAAACGCCCACTTGCGGATGCTGTGGCGCATGGATCGAGCACCTTGAAGCAAACGGCTTCGACGTCGAGGTCACCGACCTTGATAACCTGACCGGCATCAAGAACGTACATCACGTTCCAACCGGGATGCGAACGTGCCACACGGGCCTCGTTGGCGGCTACGTTGTCGAGGGCCATGTGCCCGCCGAGTTTGTCCATCGGCTGCTGGACGAGAAGCCAGACATCGAGGGAATCGGTGTGCCCGGCATGCCCATAGGTTCTCCGGGCATGGAGGGAAGCTACCGCGAGTCATACGACGTACTCGCCTTCAACAGCCAGGGACGAACCGCCGTCTTTGGCCACGTGGAAGGTGACCCGGGCCGATAGTATCTACTGTTTCTAACAAGTGACCTTGCAGGTAGATGACGCTCAAAGAGGTACTTCGTCTGGAGCTCGAGCAGATGTACAGCGTCACTGAGGCGCTTTTTGAGCTCGTGGACGACGGCTCGCTCGACTGGAAGCCGTCGACTGGCTCCAACTGGATGAACACGGGGCAACTGATCATGCACTGTGCGACGGCGTGCGGCAGCATGTTCAGAGGGTACATCAGTAATGATTGGTCACCGCCCGAGGGATACGAGATGCCCGAGGGAAGCGAATTCGAAGGACTGCCGCCTGCAGAAGCACTGCCATCTGCTGCGTCCGTAGACAATGCGATGGGAATGCTGAAGCGCGACAGAAAGACGGCGCTGGAGAATCTGGAAAAAGTTGACGAGAGCCGGTTGCTCTCTCATTCCTTCGCACCGCCTTGGGGAGGTCCGGAGATGACCCTCTTCCAGCACCTGCTCATGTCCATCTGGCACCTCGGCCAGCACAAAGGACAGCTGTTCTACTACCTGAAGCTGCAGGGGCAGGATGTAGACACACACAGCCTCTGGGGTATGTAGTGTAGATTCGTCGTGCCCGAGTCATCGCGCATCTGTGAGAGGCTGGAGGCGGAGGTAACCGTCAGTGGATCCCGGCTCTGCGGCCGGGAAGACACCCTGTGGCCAGGATGACACCCTGCGGCCAGGATGACGCCCTGTGGCCAGGATGACGCCCTGCACGCGGGATGACATCCTCACTCGTCGTGCCCGAGTCATCGGGCATCTGTGAGAGGCTGGGTTCAGAGCCTGCCTGCTACGCCATCTGCGGGCGCATTCGAAACACCTGCTTGCAGAGACGCTCCCAGTCCCGCATCTCCTTGCGGATGCTGCGCCTCTTCTCGCGGATTTGCCCTTTCAGGATCCGCACCTCCTCGCGCGCCTGCTCTCCCTTCAGCGCACGATAGCGGTCGAGGTCCATCTTCATCTTCGACAGCTCATCCGTCAGGTTCTCGTAAGCACGCTCCACACGCGTAACGAACTCCTTGACCCTTACATGTTCTGCTGCGAAATCACTGAGGTGGTCCAGCATCAGCTTCCGGTCCGCAGCCACGAGCTTCTTGTGGATCTGCACACGGTTGACACGCTGAAGGTCGCTCGCAAGACCAATCTTGCTCATGAGCCAAATGAAGTACTTGGGCGGATCAAACTGATACCAGCGAATGCCATTCCGGTAGTCACCCGAAAACGTGTGATGATAATTGTGGTATCCCTCTCCGTACGTAAGTATCGCCAATATGAAGTTGTTGACGGCCGAGTGCTCCGTCGAGTAAGGCTTAGCGCCCCACATGTGGGCGAGGGAATTGATGAACCACGTCGAGTGGTGGGTCAGGAACAACCTGACGAGGAAACCAAACACGAAAGCGCCAAGCCAGTCGCCGGTGATTAGCCCGACAGTGATTACGATAAGCACATTCGTGACAGTCGCGAGCAAGCCATAGTGGCGGTCCTGAAACATCACGACCGGATTCTGCTGCAAATCGCGGACGAGTCTCTCCTGCCACTCCCCGGGCTTCTTGAAAAGCCAGAGTATGTGCGAGTGCCAGAAACCCTTTTGTGTGCCGTAGGGGTCTCCTTCTTCATCGACATGGCGGTGGTGCAGACGGTGGTCATGCGCCCATTTCAGCGCGCTACCCTGAATCGAGGCGGTCCCGAAGAACAGCAAGGGTACCTCAAGAAGTCGTTTGGCTTTGTACGTCTTATGCGCGTAAAAACGATGGTAGCCCATCGTAATTGAAATCAAGGTTGCGCCCATCAGCAGAAAGGTCAGGAGCAACAAATCCCATCCTGGGGTGCGATACAGCAGATAGATGGGAATGGCGGCCAACAGCGCTACGTGGTACCCGGCAATAAAGCCGAAAACAGACCAGTGGACATCCTTGAGTCTTTCCGTCAGTGACATCGAAAATGGGGTTTGGGTGAGATTTTCAGAACAACGCTCCAGACCTTTCTGAAGCAGAATGTCTGCTCTTGCAAAGAAGGTGTTTTTCGCGGGGTCACGCGTGTACGCGACAGACCGACTTTCGATTCCGCTCTACGAGAGAAAGCTATGCTGCAGATTCATTATCGACCCAAGACTGAATTTTTTGACGGAGCAGGGACAGCGGCAAGGCGCCGTTCTCAAGCACTCGATCGTGAAAAGACTTGATATCGAAGTTCTCGCCAAGCCTGTCCTCCGCCATCTGGCGCAGTCGTCTTATCTCGAGGTTTCCAAGCATATACGACGTCGCCTGTCCGGGGACGGCTATATAGCGGTCGATTTCGGCCTCAGCACGTGCCGGATTTTCGGCTGTATGTGTGATGAGGTATTCGACGGCCTGCGGCCTGGTCCAGCCAAGCGCATGCATGCCGGAATCCACAACGAGTCGCGCGGCCCGCAAAGCCTCGTTGGAAAGCAGTCCAACACGGTCGATGTCGTCCGAAAAGACCCCCATCTCGTCCGACAGACGTTCGGCGTATAGCGCCCATCCCTCTGAGAATCCCGATGGACCGAAATATCTCTGGACGTCATGCAGATCGTCGCGCTCTTTGGCAATTGCGATCTGAAGATGGTGGCCTGGATACGCCTCATGAAAAGCCGTCGACTCGATGCCGGCTTTACTGATTGTCTCCGGCTGATAGGTGTTGACCCGATAGATGCCCGGCCGCGTGCCGTCGTCTGATGGACTCTGATACTCTGCTCCGGGCGCGTTCTTTTCCTGCCATTCCGGATACGGCTCCACAATCACCTCGGCCTCCGGGACAATACCGAACCACTCGGGGACCGCATCACCAGATCGGTCGACGGCGGCCTGCACGTAGTCTAGAATCTCCTGCCTTGAGCTGAACAGGTACGGACTCCGACGAACGAGTAGCATCAACTCCGCCGGAGAAGACACGCCGAAGCTTCGCTCACCGATCTCGCGCATTTCATTTTCGATCAGACGCATCTGCTCGAGACCGACGGCATGAATTTCAGCGGCCGGCACGTCGTACGTCGCATAGTACGCGACGCTTGCCTTGTAGCACGCTTCGCCGTCCGGATTGGCCTTTACGCCAACAGTGGTCCTGGCCTGATCGAGGTACTCGTCAACAAGGAAATCCCGGTACTTTTTCAGGGCCGGCCGTATCTGATCTTCCACCATCCGTCGGACAGCGGACACGAATTCCTCAGGCCCTTCCGTGGACAACTGCATGAATGGCGATTGCTCGATGGGAGTCTCTACCAGGGCGTTCATCTGTTCGATAACCGCGCGGACGTTATTCGTCGGAGCCGCGTACCCTGTTGACAATCCTTCGCGGAGATTCGCGATCTCCTGGTTGAGGTAGTCCGGCAGGCTACCAAAACGATTCAGGGCGTCGGCGCGTTCAGGATCGTCCCCTACGGGTTGGATCGAGGCCAGAAAGGCGATACGTGCCTGCCAGCCCGTGTACGTCGGGCTTACGTTCCACAGCTCCATGCGGCAGACCCTTCGACCGATCGACTGCTTCAACCGGCTCTTTAGAAACTGATATGTGATGTACTGAGGGGTGCCGTCGAGCGCGCTCGTATCCAGCTCTTCCAGCCGAAGCAGCAATGCATCCTCAACCAAATGCCACGCCGAATAGGCCTTTGGGGAGGTGTCTTCGAGTCTATGGTGGTCCGCGTTCTCGACACCTTCCGACGTGGCCGACTGCGGAAACTTCTGGAAGTACTCGACAACGTATTCATCGGCGATCCGGTCGACAGCGACTGTAACACCGGTCGCCCGATCATCGGTCGAACAGCCTTGCGTAGCCGCCAGCACTACCATCGACATTGATGCCAGCAGGGCGGCCCTTATTGGGATGTTGGTCATTGAGCGATCAGCAGGATCGTGGGTAAGGCATGTGGTTGAACGGCCCGACATCGACGCGTCTAACGTGTGGCCTGTGCCGGCAACATTGCGAATACGATGAAGAAACCTCAACGATCCAGGCCACCGTTTCACGGCATTCCAGGGCAGCGGAGTCGTAGCGAATCACCCCACGACTGCCACTGAGTCGGCCTATATCGCAGCGTGCATTCCAGGGCATTCTTGAATACCCATGCAATACGCGCCGGCGGGCATCAGGTCGTTGATTTTATCGGACTTGGCGCGGTAGGTTGCCAGCACAGTATCCCTCCCACGTTGCATCCCCAATAAAATGACGTTAGCAAGGACAGTAGTCGCCCTTGTGATTTTGGCATCCCTTGCGTCACCGCAGGCAAGCCTATCACAGACGATAGAGAACGAGATCAGCCAGGTGTCGGTTAGGCTTGACAATGCGCGAGCGGAGCAGGTCGATCTGATTTCACCGACTCACTACAGCGAGGCCGCCAAAAAGCTGGGCGAAGCTCAGCGGCAGTTCAGCCGAGGCGGAAAGATCGACGACATCCGCAAGTTGCTCTCCGAGGCACGGCGATCGATTGAAAGAGCCGAGGGCTACGTGGAGGTGGGCACCGTACTTCTGCGCGACGCGATCGAATCGCGTGGCGCTGCGGCAGAAGCGAATGCGCCCGAATTTGCCTCGAGAGACTGGGAAGAGGCGGAAGAGCAACTGCTTGAGGCAGGCAAACGAGTCGAAAAGGGCGATCAGAACGGAACGCGGGAGCGCGCGTCCAGGGCGGAGAGAGCCTTCAGAACGGCGGAGTTGAAGGCCATCCGGGCCGATGTACTCGGCAAGACTCGTGACGCTCGCTCCGCGGCGGTGAAAGCGGAGGCTCCCAAGTGGTCATCAGCCACCTTCGCCGATGCGGAGGCGCTCCTCAACCGAGCGGAGAGCGAATTGAAGGAGAACCGCTATGACCGGTCTGTCGCTCGCGAGTTGGCCGAGGAGGCGTCTTCGCAGTTCACGCGTGCGGCCCGAATCGCCCGAACCGCCCGCAAGGTTGATGACGACGTCCGGACGACGGTCGAGCCACTAATGCTGGAATATGAGGCCCACATTGCCGCTGTCGCCGAAAAACTCAACAGGTCACCGGACTTTGCGGAAGGAGCTGAGCCGGCAATCGCCGAAATCGTCAGCAGCATTCAAAGCCTGTACGACGACCGGACGAACCTTGAGGAAGAGCTTGCTCGCAAGAATGCTGAAATCGACCGCCTAATCAACGTCGATTTGCAGCGCATGAAAGAGTTGGCGGACTCACTTGATACGCGACTTGCTCTGCTGGAGCAGCGCGAAAGAGCTGTACTCGCTGAACTCCAGGTTCGCGAAGAAAAGGATGCCAAGATAGATCGTATCAAGTCTACGTTTGAGAAGGACGAGGCCGAAGTGCTTATCTCCGGCAACCAGATGATCGTACGCCTTTACGGGCTGCAGTTTCCGGTAGGCAGCGCCGAAATCAGGCCAGCCAACTTCGGTTTGCTGACCAAGGTGCAGCGCGTACTACGCGAGTTCCCGTCGTCACCTGTCGTGATTGCGGGCCATACCGACTCGCAGGGGTATGACGCAACGAACCTCTCTCTCAGCAAGCGGCGCGCCGACGCGGTCCGAGAATACCTGCTCGCGAACATGTCAACCAGCGCAGAAAGGATCACCGCCGCGGGATACGGTGAGTCACAGCCGATCGCGAGCAATGAAACCAGCGCCGGCCGAGCTCAAAATCGTCGAATCGACGTAATCCTCAGCCTGTCCGGTGAGCCGCTCTCAGGCTTGTAACAGCGCATCTTAACTCACTGTCTTACAACGGGTCGCGGGAGAAATTTCCTTCTCGCGGCCCGTTTCTTTGTTGTCCCTTCTCATGATCTAAAGAATTTCTTCATTCAGACTCAATTTTTGCCCAAACTGCCCGATACCTGCCCTGAATGGTCGACTTTTTTCTATTGACCTCGATTTTTTGCCCCGCACACTCGAGCCCCGACGTGTTACCTGACTGTTCTTGGGATAACTGCACACAATCGTGTCTTAGAAGGCATTGGATTAACACTGTCAATCCGGCGCTTGCCTTCGTGGTCGCACTGGCTATTTGCGTAAGGCCCGTTTCGGCCCAGGATCTGGTTTCGGCTCAGAATCTGGCAGTAAGCAGTTTCACGGCCAGCGACGGCCTGCCGAACAATCTCACCAAGTCGTCCTATCAGGATGAGACCGGCTTTCTGTGGATCGCCACCGACGGCGGTCTGGTCCGATTCGACGGAATAGAACTGGTCAACTTTACGACCGCGCACGGCCTCCCTGACAACTACGTGAAGTCGATCTTCCAGGATTCTCGGGGTAATCGCTATATCATAACGGACGGCGGAGTTGCACGTCAGGAGGGAACGCCACAGTCGCCCCGGTTCGAAACGAGTTTCTTGGGCACATCGATGCCGACGGACTCGGTGCTCTTCTACCCCAAGAGCATGTACGAGGACCTACACGGGCGAGTCTGGATTGCCGACGCGCGCGGCCTTGTGCGGCTTTCGGACAGTGGGCCGAGGCGATATCGTTTTCCTGAGGATTCATGGCCGGATTCTTTCATCCGGACGTACACGCTTGTAGAGGACGAGCAGGAATTCCTCATCGCAGGTTCGGAGCGCGGTCACCTTTTCGTATTTGATCCAGTCCGCGACGCTTGGGACCAGGTTTCCGACGGTCGAATCGTGAGTCAGATCAACACGGCCATCAACGCTGACGACGGGTCAATCTGGTTTGGAGGCGGAGAAGGCATTCATTCTCTGCGCCTGAGTAAGGAAGGCAAGATTGCAAACTGGACCAAGGTCAACGATACGCCGGCGGTAACCTATCTGGCCAGGTCTCCGGACGGAGATATGCTCGTGGGGTCATCGGCATCGGGTCTGAGTGTCCTGCGCCAGCGCAATGGACGATACGCGGCACAGAAGTATGTCGAGTTGAACTCCGAGGTGATCAACCATTTGGGGTTCGATCGTGAACGCAACCTTGTCGTGACTTCTGACAACGGATTCGCCATCGTAAGGAGGCAGTTCTTTGAATCCGTGCTCGAGTTTAGCAACTCGGCGATAGAGGCACTAAGCGTTGGCCCAGCCGGCCGCCTAATCGGGGTTCGCGATCACGAAGTCTTTGAGATACTGAGGTCCGGTGCGGGCACTCAGCGAGCAAAGGTCCTGTTCAGGACTCCCGAGGCGTTGAGCGCGGTTGCCACTGACGGGATACGTATCTGGGCGGGATCCCGAAATGGCTCGGTTTACCTGCATCAGGGCGGGCGGACGACTCACATTCCACTCCGCAGCAAACAGGCCATCAACAGCATGGCTCCCGGACCCAACGGCGACGTTTGGCTGGCACATTTCAAGCGGACTGAGATTGTCCACGTAACCCGGCGTGGCAAGGCCGAATTCTACGGACCGGTGCGTGGCGTCAGGACCGCCATCAATGTGGTTCGGTATGTGGGCGACGGGTTGTACGCCGGGGGCGATGGCGAGAGCTACCTGCTCAAGTACGTGCCAGCAGAAGACCGGTTCGCGAACGTGAGCCAAAGCCTGGGATTTGAACCAACCTCGGATCTACAGGTGTTCGATCTGGATATATCGGATTCGGGCACCTTCTGGCTTGCTTCGAACCAGGGACTCCTCTCCTACAGCCCAGATGGCGTCACGCATTTTGAATCGGAAATGCAGCTACGTGACGAAGAGATTCGTGCGCTCGCTCACGACGCATTCGGCAACGTGTGGATCGGTACCGGCCGCGGTCTCTATCGCTTGTCTGACGGACACATCTCGCAGTTCAACCGAGACAAGGGACTGCCAAACTTGACAGTCAATCCACGGTCCCTCGTGATTGATCCAGACCAACGACTATGGGTCGGTCATTACGGTGGCGTATCAAGGTGGAGCCGGACTCCTGGCGAAACGCTCACTACTCCCACGCCCATCGAGTTGGGATTGCGGGTTGACGGCCAGCGTCTCGACGGACAGGCCAGAGCCTCGGATATTCCATTTGGCGCCTCGGTAGTTGTTGAATTCGCATCCCTGTCCCATCCGGGACACAACATCCGTTATCAGGTAAGAACGGTCCAAGAAGGCAGCGAGTGGTCCGCACCAACGCTCGATCGGAGTTTCGCGTTTACAAGCGTGAAGGAGGGGCGGCACGGCATTCAGGTTCGAGCCCAACAAGACGGCTATGTCTGGAGCACGCCTGAGACACTTGCGTTCACGGGAGCACTTCCATGGTACCGCAAGTGGTGGGCGTTCCTGATCTTCGTGGCGGCAAGTGGCGCCGTTCTCTATCTGATGACAGAGAGCCACAACAAGATTCGCACGCGGCAACTCAAGACGCAGAACATGAAGCTCGAAAAGAAAGTGCGCGAGCGAACGAACGAGTTGATGGTCCAGAAGTCGACCATCGAAAGAACAAATATCGACCTGAAAAAAGCCTTGGAGCAGAATCACGAGTTCATTGGAATAGCTGCCCATGACCTTCGCAATCCGCTCACGAGCCTCGTCGGATTCAGCGAGCTTCTCATTGACAACCTGGATAAGTCCGACCCCGAGGACTACCAGGCCAAGGCGAAGGATGTGCTGCCGATCATACACCGAGCCGCAACCACCATGCATGGTGTTATTCAGGACATGCTCGACTCGCAGCTGATTGAAGGCGGGACGGACCGGCTCCGGCCGGAAGATACCGACCTAGCGGACCTCGCGCGGACGGTCATAAACATGAACAACTCGGCCGCGAGGAGAAAGGGTATCACGATCATGTTTAACCCGCGGGGGATATTTCGCGCCAGCGTCGACGCCCGGAGCATCCAGCGAGCCCTGGACAACCTGGTCAGCAACGCGATCAAGTACTCGCCTCCCAGTAGCGTGGTCAACATCGGCATGACGCACATAAAGGATGCCATTCGTGTTTGCGTGGAAGACGAGGGTCCGGGCCTAACGCTCGACGACCGTGAGAAGGTTTTCGGCAAACTGCAGCGCCTGTCGGCTAAGCCAACCGGCGGCGAAATGTCGACGGGTCTCGGGCTGTACATCGTCCGGTCGATCGCGGAGATGCATGGCGGGCGCGTAGGCGTGAACAGCGAACCGGGCGAGGGTGCCGAGTTCTGGATCGAGATCCCCGCCGTGCAAATGAAGTCGGCCGCATAGCCGACCCACCCCTCCCTGCCTGGCAACGCTACCGGGTCCAACACCCGACGCGCTGGCTCGCAACGACGTAAATTGTGATGTCTAACACCTCCAACATCACCGTTTACGAGACTTGCCAGACGCCGAACACCTTTCCAAACTCAAGAAACGCCTCGCAAAAATTCGGGACGTCGACGCCGCCGCCGCTGTTCTGGAATGGGACCAGGAAACCTACATGCCGCCGGGGGCTGTCAGGGCGCGGGCAGAGCAAATCGCGACCATCAGACAGATCGGACACGACTGGCTCACAT
>JAHHLP010000305.1 GCA_018679295.1 Rhodothermia bacterium | reverse complement strand
CTCGTGGACCGCACTGAGTGTCAGCATTGCGGAGACTCCCGCGCCATCTCTCGTCGATCGACTGGAGCCGGCATATCCGAATCCGTTCAGCGCCTCGACCACCGTCACCTACTATCTTGCGTCTTCGCAAGACGTTCGGATGCGCGTCTACGACTTGTTAGGTCGAGAAGTGTCGACCCTGGTTGCTGCTCCGCAGGTCGCCGGTCCGCATCGTATCGAGTTTGATGCAGCTTCGTTGTCAAACGGCCTTTACGTCGTGAGGCTCGAGACGCCGGCGGGAGTCAGTTCTGAAACGGTTGCCCTGATCAGATGAGAGCGTCGGCTAACCGCCTCACCTCGCAAGCATCATTGTCTGCGTGAGTTTCCTCTGACCCACGCGCAGTTCCAGAATGTAGATGCCGCTCGAAAGGCCAGCCCCGTCGAACGTCAACTCGTGACGGCCCTTATCTCGATCTCCATCGCTCAGAACTCGAACTCTCCGCCCGAGGAGGTCGTAAACAGCCAGCCGCGCATGACCCGGTGCGGGAAGCTCGTAGGAGACTTCCGTGACCCCCGTGAACGGGTTCGGGTAATTCGGGTACAGACGCAACTCGAGCGCGGGCTCCTCGCCTTCTGAGGGCTCCTTGGCCGTACCGGTAACCGTCAGGTCCGCGAACGCGGCGTAGGTCCCCGTCTCTACAAACTGCACTGTGGCCTTGCGATTCAAGAACTCCAGAGTCGTCTCGACCGGCTGCCAAGACTCGTTGGCATATCGGTAAATCTGAATCCCGTCCTCTACCGACCCCACCGACTCCTGGGTATCGTAGCTGATCGATAGGTATCCGTCCAACTCTGAAGGAAGGGGAAAGACGTCGACGCTGTGCACGCGGCTGACAAGCCTCAGTGAGTCGCGGAGCCCTTGTCTTGGAGGCGGAAAGCGCGCGCTTGCCACCGCAATCCGCTCGACGCCGGTCGCAACCGAGTCCAACTCTAGAGCAAAGCCGGAAGCCGAGGACACCGTCGCCAGCGAATCGGGTGAGAAGTTGTGTACACTCAACGGCGTATGAACCACCATGGAGTCGCCGGCGGCATCAGTCAGACCCAGACGCAACGTCGACTCACCCGTCGGTGGCGCACCGAAACTCCACGAGAATGCCCCGGGTCGCTTGGTCGAGACAGCGATCTTTCTTAGCACCGGCGGAACCGTACCACAGAATGCTTCCGGCTGGATGTCTGGAGCCTCGACCAAATCCCAATCAGCACTTGATGTAAGCACCAGGTCGCCATTCGCGGAAGAGCTCACCTCACTCACCAAGCCGCCCGGAGCAGCCGGACCTATCGTCACGATACTCTCTTGCGTGGTTGCGATCACCAGAGCGTCGCCGAAGTAGGCGCCGTCAATATCTCCCGTGATGGTCACCACATCTCGAATGTCAGCACCCAAGAGGCGAATCTCACCGCGATCCGTCGTTTGGCCTTGGTAGATAAAGCAGTCTGGCGCACGCCGACTCCCGACCACACCGAGTGTGACGTCCATGTTTCGCAGGCCGCGACCTTGAGCATCCCGAATGATGAGGACCTTTCCCGCGGCATCACTCGCCTGCGAACTGACAGAAATGTCCATCAGCGCTCCGGTCGGATAGTCGAGGGAGCCGTTGACCTCGTTCGGGCCCGGAATGTAGGGTTCCGAGAACGGTGCGCCGTAATCCTCAGGCGTAAGAATCGGAATTACAATGCCACTGTACGAATTGGAGTATGTATCGTGAAACTGCTGCCACGAGGTCTTGCCGTACACCTCGAACTGCTCCACATCCCTGTAAGACGCATCCACATACATTGACATCTCGGATCGGAGTGCCTGACTGCCACCGAAACCGGTCGCGTAGTAATAGTCCATGAAGCCGAAGTTTGTGCCCGCATGCTTCGCTTCACCGGCCGCATTCTCGTACTCGTCGAGAAACCCGAGCAGGTAGTGACCCAGTTCGTGAATGATCGTTCGGTAGTTGTCGACGCTGTTTGGATCGAGGGGGTCGTCGCGGAAGATGTCGTTCCGGTCCTGCGCACCGCCGCCGTAGCTCTTGGGCGATAGACGTACATACTGGTTCGCAGCTTTCCAGCCATAAAGGTCCGCGTTGTCACGCAGCGTATTGTTTGCGTGGATTTGGATGTCCGCGCTATTCCAGAGGCGTGCATTGTCGTAGATGGAGATCTTGCCCAGCTGTGCCTGACCGTTCGTGACGTCGTACAGATAATCGCTGGCATTACGCAGAGCGGCACGGAGACCTGCTACGTAGCTATCGAGAGCCTTCCACTGGATGCTCACCAGCAGATTGAAGACAATGGTCGAGTGGCTTAGCACCACCTCAGTCGTCGCGGCCGGATTGGTATCAATCTCGTCGGTCGCAAGCCGCCCTGTCGACTCGACCAGCAAGTTGTCCACGAAAATCTCGTGGGCGATATCTTCGACATCCTGATGATTGATCTTTACCGCCGGCTCCGTATGCACGAAACTGCGCACGACGACAGGGTCTCCCGGCTCGAGGCCGTCTGCGCGCACCGCTATAACGCCGTCGTCGTCGCTGGTCTCGGTCGCGACCCACTGGAATGGGTCATTCGCCCCATTCGGCTCCCACCGGCCCACCTGGAAAGACTGCCGCACCGCCGGGACCAGATTATCGGAGTCGTCGACAAACATGACCCGAATCCGCAATGCAGGTTCGGGAGCCAACTCGGCACAGGCTGAGAACTCTGAAGTATTGCCGTCAAGGTCAGTTGCCGTGGCCGTCACGAACTCCTG
>JAHHLP010000451.1 GCA_018679295.1 Rhodothermia bacterium | reverse complement strand
TCGGGCCGGAACAGCTTGTGGAGCTCGCGATGGACGTGATCCGCCAGCGTCCCGGGCGCCGCACCGGCGTGCTCCAGAATGTAGTCGGAGGCGACGTTCGACGTCAGGATCAGGATCGTGTTCCGGAAGTCCACGGTACGGCCCTTGCCGTCGGTCAGGCGCCCGTCGTCCAGGACCTGGAGCAGGATGTTGAAGACGTCGGGGTGGGCCTTCTCGATCTCGTCGAGCAGGACGACCGAATACGGCTTGCGACGTACTTTCTCGGTGAGCTGACCGCCTTCTTCGTAGCCGACGTATCCTGGAGGGGCGCCCACCAGCCGGCTGACGGCAAACTTCTCCATGTACTCGCTCATGTCGATGCGAATCAGAGCATCCTGTGAGTCGAAGAGATACTCCGTCAGCACTTTGGCGAGCTCGGTTTTTCCGACGCCTGTCGGGCCGAGGAAGATGAAGGATCCAATGGGGCGCTTCGGGTCCTTGAGGCCGGCGCGTGTTCTGCGGATGGCTTTCGCCAGCTTCTGCACGGCCTCGTCCTGTCCGATGACGCCCCTCTTGACTTCATCCTCCATCCGGAGCAGCTTCTTGCTCTCGGGTTCAGAGATCTTATCGACAGGGATGCCGGTCATCATTGCGACGACCTGTGATATGTCCTTGACGGTCACATCGTGGACCTCGGTCTCCGCTTTCTCTTCCCAGGCTACTTTCGCTTCCTCGAGCCGCTCCTGAAGCTTTTTCTCTCGATCTCGGAGACGTGCGGCCTCCTCGAACTTCTGGCTCTTGACGACTCGGTTCTTCTCTTCGCGGACCTCTTCAATTTCTTCCTCCAGGTCGACGATCTCTTTCGGGACGCGGATGTTTCCGAGATGCACACGCGCACCCGCCTCGTCCATTACGTCGATCGCCTTGTCCGGTAGGTAGCGGTCCGTGATGTATCGCTCGGACAACTTCACCGCCAGGTTGATCGCTTCCTCAGAGTAAAGGACGTTGTGGTGCTCTTCGTACTTGTCCTTGATGTTGAGTAGAATCTCGATGGTTTCTTCCGGCGTCGAAGGGTCGACGAGTATCTTCTGGAATCGACGATCGAGTGCTCCGTCTTTTTCGATGTACTGACGGTATTCATCCAGCGTTGTCGCGCCGATGCACTGGATTTCACCTCGCGCGAGGGCGGGCTTGAACATGTTTGAGGCGTCGAGGCTGCCGGATGCACCGCCGGCTCCCACGATCGTGTGGAGCTCGTCTATGAATAGAATGACCTCGGGGCTCTTCTCAAGCTCGTTCATCACGGCCTTCATTCGCTCCTCGAACTGACCACGGTACTTCGTTCCCGCAACGAGTGCCGCGAGGTCGAGGGTTACGATGCGTTTGTCATAGAGGACCCGGCTGACCTTGCGCTGTATGATTCGCATTGCTAGCCCTTCGGCGATCGCCGTCTTGCCGACGCCCGGTTCACCTATGAGTACAGGGTTATTCTTTTTGCGCCGGCTCAAAACCTGAGCGACGCGCTCGATTTCGCGTTGTCGCCCAACGACGGGATCGAGCTTTCCTTCTTCGGCCAGCTTAGTGAGGTCGCGGCCGAAGTTGTCAAGGACGGGAGTCTTGCTCTTTTCCATTTTGCCTCGCTCTTTGTGGCCGCCTGACGACGAACGACCGCTGCCGGATGATCCGCTACTTCGTGAACCGCCTTTTCCACTTATGATCGAGTCAAGTTCGGCACGCACGGCGTCGTAGGTTATCGAAAAGCCCTGCTGCAGGATCTGCGCCGCGATGTTCTCGTCGTCGCGAAGTAGGCTGAGCAGGAGGTGTTCGGTGCCGATTACATCGCTCTTGTAGAGTTTGGCTTCGAGGTAGGTAATCTTGAGGACTTTCTCTGCCTGTTTCGTCAGTGGGATGTTGCCGACAGTGAGAGTGCCTCCCGTGCTTCGGACCGTGTCCTCCACAGCCTTCTTCAATTTGAAGAGGTCACATCCAAGGTTGCGCAGGATCTTGACGGCGATGCCCTCGCCTTCGCGGATGATCCCGAGCAAGAGGTGCTCCGTGCCGATGTAGTCGTGACCGAGGCGGATGGCCTCTTCTCGACTGAAGGAGATCACATCGCGGACCCTGTTTGAGAAGTTTCCTTCCATGAGAATCTCAACAACCGTGGATGGTCAGGAAGCATTCGCTGCCGGGGGTGCAGGAAGTCTACGCTGAATGATTTCGATAATCAATGTGCCAAATTTGTGCCGGGTTACCGCAAGAGGGTGGATTCTCGTGCTGTATTGCCAGTATCGGTCCGCGAACGGGAAATTACAGCCGCACGCGAGCGCAGGCTGCCAATTAGCGTTTATTTCCAGACCGACAGATCGCTCCAAATGGACGATTTGTCCTGTGCTCGCTACACTCCAAAGCTCGAACCACAACCACAGCTGCTGGCCGCATTCGGGTTCTCGAAAGTGAAACCTCGCGCGTCGAGGCCGTCGTGGTAGTCGACCGTCGTGCCCATGAGGTACAATCCGTGGCGACGATCCATGATCAATGTCAGGTCGTCCAGTTCGAAGCGCAGATCGTGTTCTCTCTGCTTGTCGAAACCCAGGATGTAGCTCATTCCGGAACAGCCGCCACCGCGAACGCCGACTCGGAGGCCAAAACCCTCGGGAACGTTCTTGGTCTTTATCAGCTTCCTTACCTCATCCACTGCCTTGGGGGTCAGGCGGACAGGAGGTGCCGATTTGGGGGGACTTGCCGTGCCGGTGTTTGTCGTGGCGCCACTCACGTAGCTTCCAGTTGTTTGATTGGAGGGACTGAACATCCGGTGCAACGAGGGTTTTGAAATCCTGTTCCAGAAGCCGCCCCCACCTGTGCGCCGTAGCCGCCCGTACTTGAGTTGCCATAGCCGCGCCACTGAGCGCCATAG
>JAHHLP010000131.1 GCA_018679295.1 Rhodothermia bacterium | reverse complement strand
CGAGGGGGTACGCACGCAGTCGGTTCCGTTCACCTCCGATCCGATGACCGTCGCGCCGTGAGCACGCCAGGCGGTCCAACTAACCCTCCCCCAGCCGTCGAAGCTGCGCGATTATCGCGTCAATCGTCTGACGCTGCTGCTCTGCTCGTGATATTGACGCGCGACCCGCACCCGGTTGCCAACCATAGAAACCAAACTGACTATGATTCGCCCCTTCAACGAGAACGAATGTTGTGGTCGCCGGCAGGTTGTTGGCGAACTCATTGACTTCATCCACGGTGGCAAGACCGTCCTCAGATCCGTATACCTTCGTTACGTCAATCTGAAGACTCGAGAGATCTTCCCTACGTGGATGGGAAGTCCCTACCAGCAGCAAACCGTCTATCTCACTCGCAAAATCTTTCGCGAAACTCGCTGCCAACGCCCCACCCTTTGAATGACCTCCTACAACCCACTTGCTGGCGTCTCCTGAGGCGATCACACGTCGCGTTCGGGAAGTAAGTTCATCTCGATGCCGTTGCAACGGAGCAAGTCTTAACGGCACGCACACGATTACTACTGGATATCCCGCTTCGGCGACCGAGCGGGCCAATGGAGCGTATGCAGTCGGTTCGACTAGCGCTCCAGGGTAGAAGATCAGTCCGACGCCCAGAGTATCACGTCCAGGACTGAACTTGATCCACTCGTCGCTGATATCAACCGCAACCGCCGCATCACTTTCAAGGGTGTTCCGCTGAAGACCGCGGGCCTGCATGTTCACGAAAAGCCAGATAATGACGGCGGACCAGAAAAGGGCGAGACCAATCCTGATGTGTTTGCGGATGAAAGGCCTCCTGGGAGCGTTATTGGGACCTTGCTTCGTCTGAGGCTCCGATAGGTGGCGCACCAAGAAAAGCAGACCCGCCAGTGCCAGGAAAACCCCAACTATGATCCAGTGATTCATACGCGATCAGCACCCGATGTCAAAAACGAACCCCTCACGATCACCACAGGTTCAGGCTGCCCTACTGGAAACCGTTGGCTCGGCCGACTGCGCGCGAGTCGCCGGGGCAACCTACTCGCGAAAGCCCACGTAGGCTGAGCGGCAGACGGAGGGTAAATCGTGTCCTGCCGGGGACGCGGCTGTCGCGAACCAAACGTGGTCCATCATGAAGAAGATACTCGTCGTCGCCGGTGTGGTCATCATCTCCGGCGTTGCCTGGGCCCACTGGTACTTTGGGGACCGCGGCCGCTTCACCACGGAAGCGGAATACACCGGCCTGCGCCGCACGGTCATCGGCCAGGACCTCGCCTCTCCCGAAGATCCGGCGGCGACTCTCCGCTTCGACCCGGCCTTCCGGCATACTGGCGGCCAGAAGTTCATCCTCTACGGGGTAGCTGATACCGAGCAGCACTTCTTCGTCGAGACCACCGACGACGACCAACTCAAGAGCGTCTACTGGGTGCAATACGAGGCCTACCTGCCCGACAAGTCCTACACGTATGACTATACGGACTCTCCCCTTCGGCTAACCCTGAACGGCTACACCTTTTACACCGACACCGCCGTGGTCGAGACCGACCCGAACCGGAAACGCGCGCGAGGCACCGATGGCGCGATGGCGCGGGCGCTGCTCGCCAGCCGCGGCTACACCCTGCCGGATGAGTATGTGTACGCTCGGCTGGTGTACCTCACCGACGAATCGCGCCAGAAAGAGCTGATGATCATCTTCATCGACGATCTCGCCCCCACCGGCCTGACCGCAGCGGGGCTGCAAGATGGTGGCCCCGACGCCGATCGTTGGCCAGAGGTCGAGCAGACCCATCTCGACCGCATCCGCCAGACACTGTCAGTGCGCCCTCTTGACGTTCCCGAGTAAACGCTATCGAATCGCCCGGCCGATGAACGCGGGATTTCTGAACAAGCATGAAGTTCGTACCTACTGGGAGACATCTGGTCGGTCATCACGGCTACGTTCGCGTTGCAAGCGGGCGTCCTCAACATTGATGACCTCGAGCCTCTTCGATAGCTTGCGGGTATGATTACCGATATCGAGGACTATTTCGCAAGAGGGTGCGGACGCTGCGAGCGCTTTTCCACTCCGGATTGCTCTACACGAAAGTGGAGTGACGGCCTGGCCGAACTGCGCCGCGTTTGCCTGGAGGCAGGTCTCGTCGAAACAGTTAAGTGGGGACATCCCTGCTACGTGCACGCAGGTCGAAACATCGCCATTATCGGTGCCTTCCGCGGAGATTTTCGTCTCAGTTTTTTCAACGCCGC
>JAHHLP010000148.1 GCA_018679295.1 Rhodothermia bacterium | reverse complement strand
GAAGATACTCAAGTGGTTCGGCATCCTCGTTGTAACGATCCTGATTCTCGTCGTGATAATGGGAGTCGTGATCTACGTTAGCAGTACCGCCGATATCAACGAGCGTTACAACATCGACCCGGTATCCCTCGAGTTGCCTCTAGCGGACTCATCAATTGTCGACCTAGGTCACCACGTAGCCAGAACACGTTGCATAGGCTGCCACGGTGAAAACCTCGGAGGACGCGTCATGGTGGACGACAAGGCCTTCGGTCTCATCAGTGCCTCAAATCTAACGAAGGGGGAAGGCGGAATCGGCGGTACCTACAGCATCGAAGACTGGGTTCGCGCTATTCGCCATGCTGTCGGGCCGGATGGCAAGCCCCTCCTGGTAATGCCGGCGGTGGAGTTCATACATCTTGGGAGGGAGGACCTCGAGGCGGTCATCGCGTATGTCAGTCAGGTTCCGCCGGTTGACTGGACACCGCCGAAGCAGAAGATCGGGCCGATGGCGCGGGCTTTGCACTTCTTTGTTGACGACTTTCCGATGATCAACGCGGCCAAAGTGGATCACTCGCTTCCACTTTCAGAGGTACCCGATCGGGCACCAACCGCCGAGTTCGGAGAGTATCTCTCAAGGGGCTGCACAGGGTGCCACGGTCCGCAGCTCACCGGCGCAGCCAGCGGACCGCCGGATACTCCCCCTTCCGCAAACCTGACGTTGCTTCAGAACTGGACCGAAGACGACTTCGTCAGAGCCGTGCGCGAAGGAGTCAGATCCTCCGGCGACACTCTGCACACCTTCATGCCGCGTTTGACGTCGTTCACCGACGTCGAGGTGGCGGCTCTGTGGGCATACCTAAGCCAGTTGGAGCCGCAAGATGATTCTGGGTGACATCGGCCGTTCTCTGTAGCCTCGGTGCCCACAGGTCTTCCGGACGCCGAAAAACGAGCTGAATAGCAACCGACTAAAATTCGGAGTCAAGCGTGTAGCTCTCGAGCTCCGCGATCATACGATGCAGGAACGAGGATGCCATGGCGCCGTCGATGATCCGGTGGTCGTAGCTGAGCGACAGATACATCATTTGCCTGACGGCGATCACGTCGCCCAGCCGATCGTCCTCAATCACGACGGGGCGTTTCTTAATGGCGCCGGTAGCGAGGATCGCAACCTGGGGCTGTGGAATGATTGGTGTACCCATCACCGAACCAAGCGACCCGATGTTGGTGACGGTAAACGTGCCGCCCTGCAGGTCGTCTGGCTGGAGCTGCTTGTTGCGGGCGCGTTCAGCTACATCGGCAGCGGCCCGTGCCAGCCCGGTAATACTCTTGTCCCCCGCATTCTTGATGACGGGAACCACGAGCCCGGTCTTGCCGATGGCCACGGCTATGCCCACGTGAATGTCCTTTTTGACTATGATCCGCTTCTCTTCGACGGATGAGTTCAGGATCGGATGCTCCCGTAGCGCCTCTACCGCAGCCTTGACAAAGAAGGGTGTGAACGTGAGCTTGACGCCCTCTCTTTCCAGAAACGCGTCCTTGCGGGCGTTGCGAAGGCTTACGAGCCCGGTAACATCCACTTCGGCGAAAGACGTTACGTGGGCAGACGTCCTCTTCGATTCGATCATATGGCTCGCAATGATCTGCCGCATGCGATCCATTTCGATGATCTCGGTTCGGCCGTCGGCCATACTGCTCGTCGCCTCCACGGCGCGAGCCGCAGTCGCTCTCGCGGGTTCCGGCTTTCTGGTCTCTGCCGGTGCAGCCTTGCGGGTTTCCAGATAGCTGACAATGTCCTTCTTTGTGAGTCGGCCGCCGTGGCCGGAGCCATCGATCGACTCCAGTTCCCGCATTGACAGGCCTTCCTTCTCAGCAATTGACCGGACGAGCGGCGAGAAGAAGCGTCCGTCCGATCCCGTTTTCGAGATGACCCGTGCGGTCGCGTCTGTCTCAGATACGGCAACCTCCACGTCATCGGCAGTTGCCGTTGCGGACGTCGGCGCCGCCTTGGGCCCGCTCCGCGATTCGCCGGCGGCTACTTTCTCCGGTGCCTTCTTTTTCGGGGCTGCCGATCCGCTTCCGATCCGAGCGATCACCGTCCCCACCTCTACCGTTTCGCCTTCTTCGACGAGGATTTCCTGGAGGGTACCTTCGGCCGGCGACGGCACTTCCGTGTCAACCTTGTCGGTAGCTATCTCGAGCAACGTCTCGTCCATGCCGACCTTATCGCCGGGCTTCTTGTGCCACGCGATGATCGTACCCTCGATGATGCTCTCGCCCATCTTGGGCATGACCACGTCGACGGCATCTCCGTTCGTGCCTTCTGCTGGCTGCGCAGCCGCCTCACGAACGTCTTCCGCTTCGACCTGCTCACCGACCTCATCGTCGGAGCCGGCCATGCCGTCGCCACTCGCTTCGACCTCGACCTCC
>JAHHLP010000296.1 GCA_018679295.1 Rhodothermia bacterium | reverse complement strand
GCGGGGAGTTGGTCCGCATATGAGGTGGGCCTATGCGAGTGACACGAAATGGGATGCGTTTCGCTCAGATATCGACGCACCGGAGAATGAGGTCGTCACGATCTCGGATACCGGGGGAGAATCGAGATTCGGCATCAACGTGCGATGGAACGTCGAAGGTTTCGGCTTCATTTTCATCACGGCCGATAACGGAGGAGACTTCTATCAGCTGCCTTCGGAAGGCCAGACGAGCACGCTGAACCTGAACCTCGAGCTTGCCAAGAGCCGGGTGGCTCGCAACCGTCGCCGTCTCACGCTGCACGCAGAGAACGGCTGGCGGCCGTCCCGTGAGGTTCAGAGCTTTGTGGACATTTCCGAGAACTACTACGAGGATGCGGCCCGAGCCGGCGCAGACGAGCTGCGGGCGGGGCAGCTTGCCCAGAAGGCTCTATATCACGCGATGTGGGCGAGCGAGAAGATGGAGATGGAGAAGGCTCGCGCAGAGATCTCTCGCATTGGGCGTCGGCAGGATTTTTTCGTCGGTTGCGACGCAAGGTCGTTCTACCACATGGACCCGGACATTTTCATGGAGCGGTTCACGGAGCTTTTCGATTACGCGACGATCACGTATTACACGATAACCGGCACCGACGGCATGCCCGACTTCGAACCGCTGCCAGATGAAGAGCGGTTTGATACGCGGGACGTCATGTTCGAGCGTCTGAAGGAGCACGATATAACGGTCGAAGGCAGACCCCTATTCTGGCCCTACCCATCAGTTACCCCCGACTGGATGCGTGAGCTCTCGTACGATGAGGTGCTCAAGTATGTGGAGCGCCATACCAGAGAGGTCGTCGCTCATTACGGCGACCGAATGTATGCGTGGGAAATAGTGAATGAATTTCACGACTGGGCCAACGAGGTTAACGTGACTCCGGAACAGACGGTCGAGATAACGCGACTCGCCTGCGACGTTGCTCGTGACACGGCGCCGAACGTTCATCGACTGGTCAACAACTGCTGTCCCTTTGCCGAGTACGTTCAACTCGGACGCCACCAGGACCGTCCGGCCAAATATCCACAGAGGACGCCGTGGGAGTTCATGAAGGACTTGCACGATGCAGGGGTCGACTTCACGATCACCGGTCAGCAGATGTACTTCCCGCATCGGGATTTCCAGGACATCATTATGCTGGTGGAGCGATTCGAAGAGTTCGGCCGGCCCGTCCAGCTAACGGAGGTGGGCACGACCTCGGGCCCCTCCGACAGATCCGTCAAGTTGGGCACCGTCGAGATTCCCGACGAACCATACATATGGCGCCGCCACTGGGACGAAGAGCTGCAAGCTGACTGGACGGAGATGCTGTACACGCTTTCCTACAGCAAACCGTGGATAGAGGCCTGCAATTGGTATGATTTCCTGGACGGTCAGGCATTTATCAAGAACGGTGGGCTCGTACGCGACACCGAAGGTGAGCGAAAGGCGGCTTTCCATCGACTGAAAAAGATCCAGGAGGAGTGGGCTGCACTCTAAGTAACAAGACGAAGCCAACGAGAGCAATCGAAAGAGGAGACATGGGACAGTTATCGCGTCGTGACCTGATCAAGACGCTCGGCCTTGGGGTTGTCGGAGTCGTCATCGATCCTGGGCTCTCGAAATGGAGGACCATCGGCGTACAATCGTCGAAAGATGTCGTCTTCCGGCCGTTTCCGCATCCGCTGATGCCGCCGTTTAACTACGCCTTCGCGACCGACGAATTTGGTGACCCGTTCCAGGCGCCGATCGAGGTGACCCGCGAGGGAGTCGTCGCACCGGTATCGATGGCGGATCGGCCGTTCGCTATCAATGCGAGGTGGTTCGTTGAGGGCTTCGGATTCGTATGGCTGGATGCCGACAATGAGGGGCGGCTGTACCGGATGGAGGACTTCGCGCACCCCGGAGTGCGTAACCTTAACGTCGAGTTTGCCCGCACGCGAGTAGGTCGAAATGCTGAGCGCCTGTCGCGGTACCGAAGAGAGGGAGCATCGTTCTCTAGCGAAGTAATCGGGCTACAGGATCTGGCCGCCAACCTATTGGACGACGCCCTCGCCAGGAAAGGGGAGACAGCTGGGGATTACGCCAACCGTTCCCTGCTGTACAGCCTGTGGGCTGGAGAAAAGATCGAGTTGGAGAAAGCTCGAAACGACATCGATCGACTTGCGCGAACGGATGACTTCTTCTTTGGGTGCGAGACGCGCCAGTATGTTTGGGCCAAGTCGGTGACCCTGACGGAACGGTTCGAGGAGCTGTTCAATTATGCGACCGTCACTCACTATGTCGACGACACCTGGTATGAGGTGTTCGAGCCTCGTGAAGGAAAGCATCGATGGGGAATCAAGGATAACATCGTAGACTGGCTCACCGAGAAAGGCATTACGATTGAGGGGAGGCCGCTCGTGTGGTTTCACCCGGCAGTGACTCCGGACTGGCTCAAGCAGAAGAACTTCGGCGAGGTCAAGGACTACGTCGAACGCCACGTCGAAGCAGTCGTCGGCCACTATGGCAATCTCGTCAACCATTGGGAGGTGGTTAACGAGTATCACGATTGGGCGAACATTCACGATCACACGCCAGATCAGATCACCGAGATCGTGACTCTTGCGTGTGAGAAGACGCGAGAGGTTAATCCTGACGCAGTACGGATCATCAACAATTGCTGTCCCTTTGCCGGCTACGCGGCCTACGGGCACTCCGCGAGTGGAGAGTCTGATCGGCCTCTACGATCTCCACGGAAGTTCATGGAGGATTTGGTTGCCGCTGATGTGCCGTTCGATGTCGTCGGTGTTCAGATGTACTTCCCGCAGCGAACGTTGGCTGACATTGTTCGGCTGATCGAACGGTTTGAAGTCTTCGGCAAGCCAGTTCACATCACTGAGATCGGCGCGACGTCCGGACCGACAAAAGGGGATCTTCTGTCCGGCAACCGAGAGGTGCCGGGAGCGCCGTACGACTGGCACCGGCCATGGGACGAGGACCTGCAGGCGGATTGGCTCGAAGACGTGTATACCATCTTCTACAGCAAGCCGTTCATCGAAGGAGCTTCGTGGTACGATTTTGCCGACTTCCGAACCTTCATCGAGAACGGGGGCCTCATCAAAGTGGATGGAACGCGTAAGCAATCATTCCATCGTCTTAAGCAACTTCTCGAGACGTGGGGCCGCCTACCGCGATCGAAGTGACCATGATCGCAAGTGAAAAAAGCCCGAGCATTGTGCTTGGAAAACTTACCATCCGAATAGCTGCCGCCTTGGCCGTGACACTGCCTTCGGCCGGACAGGAAGGCGGGGCTCCCGTTTTCGTTGACGTGACCGACGAGGTGGGGGTAGGCATCGAACAC
>JAHHLP010000566.1 GCA_018679295.1 Rhodothermia bacterium | reverse complement strand
AATGTTATCCGACTCGCCGCCACGCGAATGCAGGACAACACACCAAACGCCGACGGTGAGTGTGGGGTCATCGTGAATACCGCGTCTATCGCTGCCTTTGAGGGTCAGGTGGGGCAGGCCGCCTACGCAGCCTCAAAGGGAGGTGTTGTCGGCATGACGCTTCCTGTGGCGCGGGACCTGGCAAGGTCAGGCATACGAGTCATGACGATAGCGCCGGGAATATTTGAAACGCCTATGATGGCGGGCATGTCAGAGGAGGTACGGGACTCCCTGGGTAAACAGGTGCCGTTCCCTCCAAGGCTCGGGAGGCCGGCAGAGTACGCTTCTCTCGTAAGTCAAATCATACTGAATCCGATGCTCAACGGGGGTGTTATCAGACTTGACGGAGCGATTCGCATGCAACCGCGCTGATTTGCTTCGCGCTGTTACCTTGCCTTTATCCGCTTGCGCAAAGCTGCCGCTGCGTTAAGCCAACTCGGATCACGTCAATTTGCTAAACTGCAAAATCATTGCCATGAACGCCCGCCTTCTGACAACCGCAATAATCTTCAGTTTGTCCGCCGCTTTGATGGAGACTCAAGCACAAGACCATGCTGAAGCCCGGGTTGCGATAGCCATCCACGGCGGTGCAGGAACGATCACGAGATCCAATATGACGGACGAACTCGAGCAGCAGTACCGTACGAAGCTGACGGAGGCTCTTCAAGCGGGGCACGAGCTGCTGGTCGATGGCAAGAGCAGCATAGAAGCCGTGACAAGGGCTGTGACGATACTGGAGGATTCGCCCCTGTTCAACGCCGGCGTCGGAGCGGTGCTTACAAATCTGGGGACAGTCGAGCACGATGCATCCATCATGGACGGCAGAACGCTGCAGGCCGGAGCGTCGGCGGCCACCCGCCACATTCGAAATCCCATACTGCTGGCGCGCCTGATCCTCGAATCATCACCGCACGTACTTCTTGTCGGTGACGGCGCCGAGGAACTGGCCCGCGAACACGGCCTCGAACTCGTAGATAACGACTATTTCATTATCGAGAGACGAAAGCGGCAACTGGAGCGCCGTCGAAGCGAGGAAACGAACAAGGGTGGAATAATCGACCCGCTGCACGACGAGGAACTGGACGAAGAGGTCCGACACGATGACATTTCGAAGTACGGAACCGTCGGCGCCGTGGCACTCGATGTAGACGGTAATCTTGCGGCCGCCACATCCACAGGCGGCATCTCCAACAAACGATGGGGCCGCGTCGGTGACTCGCCGATAATCGGCGCCGGGACCTACGCGGACAACAACTCATGCGCCGTCTCATCTACTGGAGACGGCGAGTACTTCATTCGGGGTGTTATTGCGTACGACGTGTGTGCCACAATGCGGCTCACCGGGATGAGCCTTGCTGAGTCAGCAAGTGCGGTGATCCACGGCAAGCTGTCAGAGATGGGAGGTGGAGGCGGCGTCATCGCGGTCGATCTCGACGGCAACATCGCGATGCCCTTCAACACCCGGGGTATGTATCGCGGCTATATCGACAAAGAGGGAAATCTTGTCGTCAAGATCTACGGCAACTGAGGGGGGGCAACCGGTCGGTTCTGCGGCTGAACCTGCGCCGCAAGTGGAAGAGTTGCGGGCGTTGTTCGCGCGGCTCCGCCTGAAGGAGCAAGCCGTCGCGCAGAGCAATGCGGCCACGCGCAAGAACAAACTCCTCAAGCTGCAGCAGGAGTTGCTCGACCGACGCGAGGAGCTGCACGAGGCAATGCGGCAGGACTTCGGAAAGTGTGCAGAGGAGGTAGACCTCACGGAAGTCGTACCCGTGATCCTCGAGATCCGACACGCGATTCGCAACCTCGATCGGTGGATGCGGCCGGCAAAGGTCAGGATGCCCCTACCCCTCATCGGAACGGCATCAGAGATCCATCACGAGGCGAAAGGTGTAGTGCTGATCGTCTCGCCGTGGAACTTCCCTATCCTTCTGACACTGGGCCCACTCGTATCAGCCGTCGCAGCAGGAAACTGCGCCATCCTGAAGCCCTCGGAGCAAACGCCCAACTCGGCAGACTGCATGGAGCGTCTGATCCATGATGTCTTCGACGAGGACGAAGTAGCCGTCGTGAAGGGCGGTCCCCAGACTGCATCCTCGCTGCTCACGCTGCCGCTCGATCACATCTTCTTTACCGGCAGCACCCGGGTGGGACGGATCGTTATGGAGGCCGCAGCAGCAAACATGACGTCGATTACTCTCGAGCTGGGCGGCAAGTCGCCGGCCTTTGTGACCGACTCGGCCGACATCGAGTCGTCTGCCAATGCCATCGCATGGGGCAAATTCACCAACGCTGGGCAAGCGTGTGTGGCGCCCGACTATGTGCTGGCAGACAAACGCATCGCGGACGAACTGGTAGCCGCGCTGTGTGCAGCGCTTGCGCGCCTGACCGTCAACTCTGATTTGCAGACAGCCCGTCCCGACATGGCGGGGATCATTAACGATAGCCACATGGACCGGCTCGAGTCGATGATTCAGGACGCCGTGAAACGCGGAGCGACAATTGCTCACGGAGGCAACGCCGACCACACTTCTACACGGCTGGAGCCTACGGTTTTAACCGGTGTTGACCTCGAGTCGCGAGTGATGCAGGAGGAGATCTTTGGCCCGCTGCTACCCGTCATCACCTACGAGCGTCTCGAACAAGCCCTCGATTTTTCGAACCGCGTCGATCCCCCGCTCGCACTCTACATATTTACGGACGAAACGAAAGTGGCCGACAGGATCATGTCGCGCTCGAAGTCCGGCGGCGTGGTGATTAACGACGTCGGCATTCATTTCGCGAATCCACATCTGCCGTTCGGCGGAATCAAGTCGAGCGGCATCGGGCGCAGTCATGGCCATGCGGGTTTTCTGGCTTTTTCAAACCAGCGTTCCGTGATGAGACAAAGACTGCGGCGACCGCCGACGAGGGCGTTCTATCCTCCGTACGGTGAAACCACGAGAAAGCTGATCGACTGGTTTCTCCGGTTTGTCGGGTAGTGCGACGCAGTTCGAAGCATTCTCAAACTGCCCGCAAGCATTCTCGCGTCAACTCGCCGAGCGAGCGGTAACCGCTGAGGCGCATGGTGACGTCCAGCTCTCCAAGCAGGTTCAGCATCACATCGCGAACACCCTGCTCCCCGTTCAGTGCGAGGCCATAGATGTAGGGTCGGCCTACGAGGACAGCGGATGCCCCGAGACAAAGGGCTTTGACGATGTGCGAGGCACGGCGAATGCCGCTGTCAAATAGAATCGTTGCCGCGTCATCCAGCGCCTCGGAGATTCCCGGCAACGCACGAAGGGCACCGACGGCGCCGTCCACCTGGCGACCACCGTGATTCGAAACGATAACTCCCGCAGCACCCGAATCAACCGCCCGCTTCGCGTCATCGGGGTGCAGAATACCCTTCAGCAAGACCGGCAGCGAGGTTTGGTCGACCAGCCATCGCACATCATCCCACGACAGCGTGAGATTCGACAACACCTGGAGAAGCTGCTGAATCGCCTGATGCGGATCCTCTTCCGGCGGCTGATCCAGCGTACGTCGAAATTCCGGATCGGTGAAGAAGTTTGCTACTCCCTTTCCCTGCACGACGGGCAGATAGGCATTCTGGAGATCAGCGTCCCTCCAACCGAGCAGCTTTGCATCAACCGTTAGCACGATAGCGCTGTAGCCAGACCGCTCGGCTCGCTCCAGCAGACTGATCACGATATCGTTGCGACTACCCCAGTACAGCTGGAACCAGCGCGGCATCGGTCCCATCGCTTCCGCAACCTGCTCTATCGAGCGGGAAGACACCGCGCTCAACACGAATGGCATCATGAGAGAAGCCGCGGCCCGTCCGGAGCCAATTTCAGCTTCCTGATGAAGAATTTCCTGTATTCCTATGGGCGCCAACACTAAGGGGGATCGCAGCGATAGGCCGAGAAGGTCGACTTTGAGGTCGCACGAGGAAACATCGCGGAGAGCTCGAGGGACGATCTCCCATTCCAGAAAGGCCTCCTGGTTGCTGAAAACGGTATCGCCGGCCCCAGCGCCCGGCTCCACGTATCCCCACGCATCCGGATCCATCACGTCGCGAGCCTTCTGCTCGAGATCGAAAAACGAAAAAGGATGCTCCGGGCGAATCCCTTGTGCACCGGCGAGATAGGTTTGTATTTGACGGTCTATTCCCGGAGACCTGTTGGCTTTCTCACTCATCCTGTGAGGCAACTCCTATTTCCTTTCGTCGATGACTGCCAGCGTTACGCGACTCTCACAAATGAGCTTCCCATCCGCTCGCAGAATGGCCACTCTCCACACCTGCGTCGACCTGCCGATGTGAACGGGCCGCACTGTACCTGTCACGTGGCCATCCCTCGCCTGTCTCACGTGGTTAGCGTTGATGCTAATACCCGCCACGGCGCGCCCCGAATCCACGCACAGGTGGCCCGCCACACTGGCCAGCGTTTCGGCCAGTGCTGCCGACGCACCGCCATGAAGGATGCCGAACGGCTGGACCGTCCTGTGATCTACCGGCATTGTAGCGCTGAGGTAGTCCGTACCCATCTCGGTGAACTCGATACCCAGATGACCCGTCATGTTGCCCAAGAGCATCTTCTGAAGATCTTCGAGGTCGAACTTCCGGCTCCAGATCGACTTCGCGGCTTCATTCATCCCTTCACCTCCGTGGACGCCCCTACGGCAATTGCTCCTTTTGTGCCCGACACGCCCGAGTACATTTCTTCGATCTCGGATGCAAACTTCTCGTAGATGGCAGAGCGCCGCAATTTTCGAGTCGGCGTGAGTTCGCCACCTTCGACCGTGAAAGACCCCTTCAGTATCGTAAAGGTCTTTATTTGTTCGACGCGAGAAACAGACTCGTTGACACGCTGGACATGGGCGGCGATCTGCGAAAGACTGCTCTCGTCCGGTCGAGGATTAGCTGGGCATATCAGCGCCGAAAGATACGGCCGGCCATCTCCCACTACGATAGCGGCCTCGACTGTTGGGTGCCGACCCAACGCACCTTCCAGGTGTTGCGGGGCGATGTTCTTTCCGCCGGAGGTGATGATAATGTCCCTTCGGCGACCAGTAATCGTGAGGCTCCCATCGCGGTTGAGTCTCCCCAGATCTCCCGATCGCAGCCAATCGCCATCGAACACCTCCGCGGTCTCCTCTGGACTTTTGAAGTAACCCATGAACAGGTTGGGGCCGCGGATCAGGATCTCATCACCCGGACCGATCTTGACCTCGCAGTCTGTAAACGGCCGTCCGACGTTGCCCCTTGAATCCTCCCCGGGTCGATTAAAGGTCGCCGGCCCTGAACACTCGGACAAGCCATAGATCTTTCTTATTTCAATGCCTACCGCGGAGAAAAAGTCGAGGATGTCGTCGCTCATGGGTGCGGCGCCGCACGCGACGGTGTGCGCCCTGTCAAGTCCTAGCGCGGTCCGTATTCGGCCAAGCACGAGGCGGTCGGCAAGAAGTGATGAAATGCCTTTATTGCCGGCGCCGGCCGACAGCGCCCACTTCAACAGACGCCGCCTGAGGGCGCTCTCTTCCGATTTCGAGTTGATCACGTGGTACACCTTCTCCCACACCCTCGGGACGCCGAGAAAGATCGTGGGCCGAGCGGTTCGCAGGGCGGCGGGCATCAGCTCGATCCTTGGACAAAAGTACACGCAGTATCCTGCCGCTGACGGCCCCAGCACGCTGATCCCTCGCTCGGCCACGTGAGCGAGCGGAAGGTACGAGAGCACGGCATCATCGTCGCGCATCTCGGTCAGGGCCTCTAGACCCATGCCCGTCGCGGCCAACAGATTTCCGTGCGAAAGCATCACTGCCTTGGGCGTACCAGTTGTGCCCGAGGTATAGACGAGCGTGGCAAGATCTTCGGTCGTGACTCCGGCCCGGCGGCGCGCGGGTTCCTCGGCATCTACGCCGGCACCCAGGTCTGCGAGCTCCTCCCAATGGATGACGTCATCGAAGCGGCGAGCAGCCTTCATGGTTATCACCTTACGCAGCTCGGGCAGGCGGTCTCGGACGGCACGGACTTTTTCAAGCTGAAGCTCGTCCTCCACCACGACAACTGTGGCTCCCGAATGGCGGAGTACATACGCCACCTGCTCGTGGGGACATGTCGAATAGATGCCCAGCGGAACCGCTCCAATCGACATCGCAGCGAGATCGCTGATAGTCCACTCCGAACGGTTCGATCCGAGTATCGCGACTCGCTCACCTACGGCAACATCCAGCGCTATCATCGCGCGTGCTACTTTCGAGACCTCACCGGCGTACGTTTGCCAGTCGGCTACGGCCCAACTCGGTACCGCCCCATCGGGCGACTCAATGAGGTCGCCGAACGCAACTCTCGACGGATGTTCTCGGGCACGCTCGAAGAACAGATCGGGAATAAGGCTCTCGCTCATTCTAACACACTTGCCTTTTCATCTTCATTTGGTGCTCATCGCCTTCATGATCACCTGGCTGTAAACACCCGAGCCTGGCAGGTTCTGGCCTCCGTCTACCACGAGGAGTGATCCGGTTATGAAGGACGCCATCGGGCTCGCCAGAAATACCGCGGCTTGGCCGATATCCTCCACACTGCCGAATCTGCCGATAGGAATCGAAGCCTTGAGCTGATCCGCTACGCTTGCCGGCGCAAGTCGACGAAATCCCTCGGTACCCTCTATCGGTCCCGGAGCGATGCTGTTGGACCGAATCCCGAAACGCCCCCATTCGAGTGCAAGGTTGCGCATGAGGTTGTCGATCCCCGCCTTGGCTGCACCGGCGTGCACCTGACCGTAGTAAGGAGTGAACGCCTGGCCGGCCGAGATGAAGATGATGCTCCCCTTCGTCTCGCGCAGATGATCGAAAGCCGCCCGCGCGGAATTGAAAGATCCAAGCAGGTCGATGTCCACAACGCTCTTGAATCCATTGGGGCTAAGCGCCTCGGCGGGCGAGAGAAAGTTACCCGCAGCACCGCAAACCAGGCAGTCAATCGGGCCCAACTCCTCGCGTGTCTTTTCGAAGGCAGCTGCGAGCGCATCAAAGTCCCGTACGTCCGCAACAGCAATCGTGACATCGGCCCCGAGTGCTTCCAGCTCCCCGGCTGCAGCCTCAAGCTTCTCAGCCGTCCGCCCACATATCCCGACGCGTGCACCGAGTGCGGCGAAACTCCTCGCAATACCGAGGTTGATTCCACTGCCACCGCCGGTCACAAAGACGGTCTTATCTTCAAAAAGGCTCGAAGGCCAGAACTCGCTCAGCTTCATAAGCTTTCACCGGAAAATGAGCCTCAAGGTAACGAAACCGCTGTTGACGGCGAAGCCGTTCCGCGGTCGTTTCCCCCGATACCTCACCAGGTGCTTGCACCATAGCCTGCCAGTCAAATGCCAATCACACACGCAGCCACTGATGCCGATCATCGACCGGAAGCCATCCAGGCCCGCCTGTCCCTTCGATACCGTCACAGCTACCTTGGCGATGCCGTCCTGGGGGCGATCGACGGCTGCGTTACGACGTTTGCCGTCGTAGCCGGCGCCGTCGGCGCGGGGTTTCCAAATCTCGTTGCGGCAGTGCTAGGGGTTGCAAACCTGGTCGCAGACGGCTTCTCGATGGCCGTCAGCAACTATCAGGGGACGAAGAGCGAGCGTCATCTGCTCGACCAGGTGCGAGCCACCGAAGAGCACCACATCGAAAAGGTACCGGAGGGCGAGCGAGAGGAGATACGCCAGATCTTCTCAGCGAAAGGGTTCACTGGAGACACCCTCGAGAGTATCGTGGAAGGAATCACGAGCAATCGAAAAGTCTGGATCGACACGATGATCAGAGAGGAATGGGGGCTTCAGGTCGAGGGAGCCAATCCGATGCGCGCCGCGCTAGCCACCTTTGCAGCGTTCATCGTGGTAGGTTTACTTCCGCTGATCCCTTTTCTGGTTACGATCACCTCGACGGACCGGACCTTCGCCGTCAGCGCATTTATCACGGCAGCTGCGTTCTTCGTCGTAGGGTACATCAAAGGCAAGGGCACAGACAAGTCTCCCTTGCTGTCAGGGTTGGAGACGATGCTCTCGGGAGGTGCCGCAGCGCTGCTGGCCTACCTCGTTGCCTCGTGGCTGCATGGTCTCTATGGTTGACCGGTCCAAATCTGCGATGCCGAGCTCAGAGGGACTACGCTGAAGCCGCCACCTGCTCGTTCCACGACGATGAGTATAGCCCACCCATGGCGACCAACTCTCCGTGCGTACCTGACTCTACAATGCGACCGTCTCTCATCACATGAATGACATCCGCACGGCGGGCAATCGTGAACCGATGGGTGATGATGATGCCGATGCGGTCTTCCACCAATGACTTGAAGCGGTCGAACCACTCCCCCTCGGCCCATGAGTCCAGCATGCTTGTGGGTTCGTCCAGAACGAGGATGGGCGCGTCCCTGTAAAATGCGCGAGCCATCGCGAGGCGCTGCCACTCCCCTCCGCTTAGCTCCTGTCCGTCCACGAACCACCGGCCCAGGAGCGTCTGGTACTCGGAAGGCAGGGAGGTAATCTTGTCATGTATGCCTGCGCTTCGCGCAGCGGCCTCGATCCGGGACGACTCCGAAGACGGGCCCAACTCACCGTACGCAATGTTGTCTGCCGCCGACGCATGGTACTGGACCGGAAACTGAAACAAGACGGTCGTCTGTTTCCACACATCCATCGGATCCAGCAACCTCATGGAGATACCGTCGAGGCTCACATCGCCCGTCGACGGGTCGTAGAAGCGGCAGAGCAACTTCAGCAGCGTGCTCTTGCCGGCGCCATTTTCGCCGACGATTGCTACAGTCTGGCCTCGCTCGAATTGCACGCTAACGTTCTTCAGGACTCGGCTCTCTGTGCCGGGATAGCTGAAGGAGACGTCGTCGAAACGAACCGAGGAGGGGTGGCGCGTCAACCGGCGTGTTGCCGGACCTGCGGTAAGGGGCTCGAGCGACATGAAGTCGAAGAGCTCTGACACGAAGAGGCTCGAATCGTAGACCTGTCCGATGCCCACCAGCATGGTGCGCATCAGGTTCTGGCCGCGGCTGAAAGTCTGATAAAACAGGGCCACATCGCCCAGCGTCGCGAGGCCCCGCAGTGCGCGGAGTGTTATCCACACCATCACAGCGGCCGTAATAATAAGAGCTGCAAGCGCAGCAGGAATGGCTTCGACGAGCTGGCCACGCTCAAGCGCTATACGTTCGCTGCGCAGCCGCTGTCTGAGTGACTGGTAGAGATCACGGAAATGAGAGCCCAGACCAAACAGGCGCATCTCCGCCGCGACCGAGCTGTGGGTGAGAAGGGTCTCGTAGTACTGCGCCCACCGCTCATCTGCCGTTCGCTTCTTCCACCATGCATGTCGGCGTCGGCTGAACCGAAGTGCGACGACCAAAGCCGGTACCGCGCCGATTACGAGCACGAACGGCAACCACCAGGCGTAAAGTATAATCAGTGCCGCCATGCCCAGAAGTGTCACGAAGCTCTGCAGAACGCCGCCGAGACTTTCGAGCATGACAAGGGGCCGTTGCGACACCTCACCCATCACGCGATGCAGGCGGTCGTGATACGCAGAGCTTTCGTAGAAAGCGAGGTCGAGGCGATTTGCCTGTGCATGTAACATTCCGCGGAGGTGATCGCGGAATGTCTCGGAAAGGGCGGTCCGAATCCATCGGCCGACGCTGGAGAGGACGTAACCCAACAGCAGCAGCGTACCCATGATGGCGCCGAGTACGACGAGGCCCCGGATCGACTCTGAGGCGGCGCCTTGGCCGATTGCACCGACGAGCTCGTCGATCAGAAGCTTGGAGATGTAGATTGTTAATGCGGGTAGAACACCCTGCACAATCAACGTAACCGCCCAGGCTAGCGTCCAACGGGAAGCGGCATCGAAAACTAGCTGAAGGGCTCGCCGGACCAGGGCAATCCGCTCCCGTATTCGGTTCAGGGCTTTCACTTCAGCTCTGGTTCGTCTGGCAGGACACTATCTCAGTAGAGGCAAGGGCCCCTGCTGTATCAATCGGTGTGCGGCTGTCAAATTATAGTAGGCTTCTGGTGGCACGTGAAGAAATCTGCACGCACAAAACAGTAATGCACGGCCCGCAGTTGCGGACCGTGCATTAAACTAGACACCAGTTCTTGCGTATCGCTCTCTGTTAAGACTACGAGAACTGATTCGAATCTGGTCCAATAATGTTGCCATTACTGCTGGGGAGAAACACCTCGAGAACCTCACCTAGCCAGTCGTTCGCCGCGTGCCAGGACTTCGTGCTCGTTATCTCCTCTATCCGGCCAAATTCGACAAATTCCGGCCTCGAATAGGCTCTTTTCTCAGGGCTATGCATGATCTTCTTGTGTCCTTTGAGTGATGGGGTCCGGCCGCCGTACCCTCTTTTACTGAATTAGTAAACGTCTGAGATTCGCAGATTTGCGTGTTCTTCGAAACTAATTTGACAAAAAGGATGCCAGCACGACCGCAGGCCAGAGTGTCTGATGCCGATTCTCAGCCAGATGTTTTCTTAAACGACTAAAATCAACGAAATCACCGATCACGCTCTCAGATTCAATCAGAATCTCCGTTGTCGGGCCGCTGGCCTCGTGACTCATCTTGAGATCGAAATTGGGAGCCAGAGTCGATTTCCCGGGCCGCCAGCGTACCGTGTCTGGCACGATGCCGCTCATAGCCGCCCTCAAGATGTACCGCGTCCAACCGTCTTTGAGCTTCAGCGGCGGCGGAATACGCATGGCCAGCTCCACGAGTCGTCGGTCGAACATCGGGTGCCTGACGTCGATTCCAAAGTGCCGGCCGTTGGCGTGCGTGAACTCCATGATAGATGG
>JAHHLP010000149.1 GCA_018679295.1 Rhodothermia bacterium | reverse complement strand
GAAAAGCACCTCGCCGGTCAGGCACACAGCCTGATGGCCGGGGACCAACGTCACGAGTTTCGAACGCTAGGCGAGCTGATCTCGGGCGCGCACGAGAGACTTGTAGCGCGAATGGACCTCAGCGAACGCGACGCCGAGCAGATTCAAGAGCAAACACGTGCGGTCGCGCACGTCGGCCGTTCTTTTCCGATCTCGCGAACTGAGACGTTCTTCGGCGAGCCGGAGAAGACAGAAAAGGGCGCGGGTCTTCTCTTCTCCATCACTGTCAATGCAGACGCTTGCAAGGCTTGCGGGCTCTGCTCGGCCGTCTGCCCGGATGAGGCGATGGAGATGACCCAGAGCACACCCGACCTGGTCTCGCAGTATCGGCGCGACTGGCGAGTGGCAATGCAAATGCCGGCCACCACGGCGGATCGAATCGAGCGGTTCGTTAGCGACGATCAACCCGGTACAACTGCATACCGCTTGCTGGATCGCAGGGCCTACCACGCCACCCTGGGCGGCGACTCCGGCTTTCCCGGCAGCGGTACACGCGCCACATTGCATCTTGTCGCAGGAATAGCAGATTCGATCGTTCGGCCCCGCGTTGACAAGTTCCACAGCGCCGTGGAAAACACCATCGAGAGACTGCAGGGAGTCATACGCGACTATGTCCAAAAGACGGTGGACGTGAATGACTTCGAGGAGTTTGGCAAGCGGCTGAAAGAAATTGACTCACCATTGTTGGACGCCCAACGACTCGCGGGATTGACGGAGGGAGGCGACCAAGTCGATAGAGAGCGACTGCTCCAACTCAACACGGCGTTATCCGAACTGGATGAGATGCGAAGCCGTCATGAGTTTCACGGAAAGGACTCAGGCACTTCGATGGCCGCCGCATTCAGCCTGGCACAGCCCGGCAGCAACAGCGCGCGTTATCCGTACAACCCGTTCTCATTTCCCTGGATCAACGTTGCGCCTGGAACTGCTCCGGCGGTTGCGGAAGGCCTGCTCGAAGGGATTGGACGAGACCTGATCCAGGACCTCCGAACTCTTCGGAAAGCCAGGATGATACTGGACGACGTATACGAGCCGCCTTCAAACGGCAGAGCGGACAGCCTTGCGTGGACCGATCTAACAGACGAGGAACGCGATCTATGCCCTCCCGTCTGCGCGGTCGTGGCGAATCAGAACGAGGTACTCCCCAACTTGCTCAGCCTCGAATTGCCGGTCAAGATCTTCGTTCTCGACGACGGGTCTTTGCTGGAAGCCAAGAGCCCCCGGCTCCACCTGTGGCCAATGGCCCGTCCCGACGCGTTCGTGATGAGATCTACTTTGGGGATGCATGAACACCTGTTGTCGGGCCTAACGAAGGGTCTTGGCACAAACAGGCCTGCTCTTTTCCATCTCTACGTGGCAGAGCCTCCGGTCGACGGCATCCTTGCGGATATGACCATGGAAACGATGCGACTCGCAGCCGAAAGCCGGGCCTTTCCGGTCATGATCTACGACCCGGATCGTTCCGATACATGGTCGGATTGCTGGGATCTAGGCGGCAATCCAGACGAAGCTGAAGACTGGTATCTGAGGAACCTCGGTGTGCAGACCACTTCCGGCTCATCAAGTCGAAGTATGCCGTTCACGGTCGCTGACTGGGCGGTGCGCATGGCCCGGTACCGTCGCCACTTTCGACACGTCCCCCGGAATGCATGGCACGGTAACATGGTGCCGCTATCTGACTTCCTATCCATGGAACAAGAACAGCGGGACGGCTTGCAGCCATTTATTGAAGTTTCAACGGACGAGCGAACCGCACGGATTGAGGTGCTGCCCGAAATGGTCGCGGCGACTGCGGCGGCGCTTCGATCCTGGCGTCTTCTTCAGGAACTGGGCGCAATTGAATCAAGCCTCGTCGAGCGCGTCGCGTCGCGACTCAGGGATGAGTTCGAACAGAAGACGGAGCGGATGAAGAAAGACATGGCTTCAGACTATGCGGCAAGGCTGGACTCGGAGCGGCAGTCGTTTGAATCCCGGATACATGGCCGCCTGACAGAAGAACTGCTGGCGCTGAGCGGCTACGGCGATGATGACGACCGCGCACGGAAGCGACTGCTCGAACTTGTCGGAGTCGCGACCGAGGATGGGACAGAAAGTGGTGGGGCCGCCGCCGCGACGCAAGAACCGGGAGCAATACCGAACTGAACCGCCTTATGGCCACGGCACTTGCCCGACATATCGAGACGTTCAGACACGGAGTCCATCCCGACGATTACAAGGAGTTGACTCACGACCGTCCGATCGAGCGTTTACCGTTCATGGACGAACTGGTCCTTCCGCTTAGTCAGCACCTTGGCTCCGCATCCCGTCCGGTTGTGTCGGTGGGCGAATACGTATATCGGGGCCAGCTCATCGCCGAGGCGGACGGCTTCGTCTCTGCTAACCTGCATGCGTCGGCGACGGGTACGATATCTGCGATAGAGCTTCGCAATCACCCTTCAGGGCGCGTGGTCGACTCGATCGTCCTGACGCCCGACCCTGTATCGCCCCAAACCCTCTACAACGAGCGGTCGATAGACTTTTCGGGTCTCACACCTTCCGAGATCGTACAGGAGATCGGACAGGGAGGCTTCGTGGGGCTCGGTGGCGCCGCCTTCCCAACTCATGTCAAGCTGACGGCGCCGGAGGGTAAGAAAGTCCGCTTCTTCCTCGTGAACGCGGTCGAATGTGAGCCCTACCTGAACAGCGATTATAGGGCACTCCTCGAGCGCTACGAGTCGATATTTCTTGGAATCCGTGTCGTCCTCAAAGCCCTGGAAGCAGAGATCGCGTACGTGGGAGTTGAGATGAACAAGCTGGACGCGATCGAGCTTCTCAAGCAGAAGATGCCTGCGGATCTTCCATGCGAGATAGTGCCCCTCGAGACGAAGTATCCCCAGGGAGCAGAGAAGATGCTCACTGAGGCGGTACTCGACATCGAAATCCCAAGCGGCCGCCTTCCGATTGACGTCCAGGTGATTGTCAACAACGTCGGTACGGTATCCGGGATCGGTGAGTACTTCCAGTACGGCCAGCCTCTTGTAGAGCGTATTGTGACGGTGACCGGTCCCGGCATTCGTCGGCCGTCAAACCTGATGGTGCCGATTGGCACCAAGCTCTCCGACGTCGTCGCCTACTGCGGTGGCATGCACGAAAACGTGCGACAGGTCCTTTTCGGCGGACCGATGATGGGCAGTGCCCAGCGATTCCTCGATGTGCCCGTCATGAAAGGAACCTCGGGCATTCTCTTCCTCACCGACTATGAAGTGTTCCCGCGAGAGGAGTATCCATGCATAAAGTGCCAGCGTTGCGTAGATGCATGCCCCGTTTTTCTCAACCCGAGTCGTCTCGGTTCACTTGCGAAGGCACGTCTCTATGACGACATGATGGATTGGCACATCATGGACTGCATGGAGTGCGGCTCCTGCTCTTACGTTTGTCCGAGCAACATACCGCTTGTTCAGAGATTCCGGGTCGCGAAGGCGCTGCTTCGCGAGCAGAAGGCGAGAGAAAGCAAGGACGAATAGATGCCGACCAAGGGCCCCCAGTTGCTTCTGACCACTTCGCCGTTTCTCAAGCAGCGCGAGGATACGGCGTTTCTCATGTGGCAGGTCAACTACAGCCTCGTCCCGGTGCTCCTAGTGGCCGTCTGGTTCTTCGGAATAGCAGCGCTGCTGCTCACTTCGGCCTGTATCGCCGGAGCCGCTCTGCCGGAATGGTTTCTCGGGCGCAAGAGCGAACGGAACACACTTCGTGACGGATCGGGGATTATCACCGGGGCACTCCTTGCGTTAACCCTTCCGCCGACTACTCCGCTTTGGATGGCATTTCTGGGTGGTGTCATTGCGATCACCCTCGGAAAGCTGATTTTCGGAGGGATAGGTTCCAATATTTTTAACCCGGCTCTCGTTGGTAGAGCGTTTCTGCAGGCAGCCTTCCCCGCCGCCATGACGACATGGATGCTGCCGGAACCGGGCGCTTCACTGCCGCTCCATGGAAGACTACTTGCACTACCGTTTCTCAAGCCTGACGTCGACGTCATTACAACGGCAACGCCCCTCGCCAGCATGAAATTCGACGCGGCGTCCACGCCCGTTGCCGATTTGTTGCTTGGATCGACGGCGGGCTCGCTGGGCGAAACGAGTACCATTGTCATACTGCTGTGCGGCCTCTACCTGGCAGTGCGGCGCGTACTGAACTGGCGCATACCGGTCAGCATCTTCGCAACCGTGGCTCTGTTGGCTGCAGTGATGTATGCCATCGATCCGTCGCGATTCGCTACTCCACAGTTCCATCTCTTCTCAGGCGGGCTAATGCTCGGCGCTGTCTTCATGGCGACCGATCCCGTTTCCTCGCCGATCACGCAGCGCGGCTGTTGGATCTTCGGCGCAGGAATCGGTGTGCTCGTCATCGTGATCAGGGTCTTCGGCGGACTTCCCGAAGGCGTCATGTACGCCATTCTGCTGATGAACGCCGCAACACCGCTCATTAACAGAACGACGCAGGCAAGGATATACGGAGAGAACAGACGACGAGAACGAAGTAGCCCATAGCCAAAGGAAATCAAAGACCGGTGTCCGACTCACAACCAAATATTGGAGCCTCTCCGCCGAAAGGTGGTGGCCTGCGCATGGTCGTCGTGATGGGAAGCGTGGGGCTGATTGCAAGCGTGATCCTGGTAGCTACGTATCAGGTCACCGCGCCGTATATCGAGGAGAACCGGCGAGCATACCTCGAATCCGCCATCCTGGATGTTCTGCCGGGCGCCGCCACCTTTGCCTCATTTGAAATTCGCGACGGAGAGGTTCTCCGTGTCGAGGGTGCGGCTTCTCTTTACGCAGGTTATGATTCCGTGGGAACGCTTGCCGGCATCGCGGTGGAGGCCAGAGGTCAGGGGTATCAGGACG
>JAHHLP010000135.1 GCA_018679295.1 Rhodothermia bacterium | reverse complement strand
CAGGCGAAGAGTCGAGATGATTCCCGGAAGCCGCTCATTCTGGTCAGCAACGACGACGGAATAGATGACATTCACGGCGGTGTTGGGTCCCTGGTTGATTCCGCTTAGGACCAAGTCGGGCTTACGGGGCAGCAGCTTGTCGACTGCAATCTTTACGCAATCGGCGGGTGTGCCCGTAACTGCAAACGCCGCCTCATAGGGCATGCGATCCGGCAGCTGCCACGCCCTCGCTCTTACCGGGGAGCGGATCGTGATTGCATGCCCGACAGCGCTCTGTTCGTCTATCGGAGCCACGACAAAGACATCGCCTAGATCCCGGATAGCGCTGACAAGTGCGAGAATCCCGGGGGCATCTATTCCGTCGTCGTTGCTGACCAGAATGAGCGGCTTCCGGGAATCATCTCGACTCTTCGCCTGCTCCATGGTGGGACACCGGTAGCCTTAATAGCTCTCGTCGATAGAGGGAAACGATCGGTCTCTTACGTCTTGAATGTAGCTCTCAACGGCACGCTGGATTTCATCGGCAAGGTGCCCGTAGCGGCGTACGAACCTGGGATTGAAGTCCGTCGTCAGCCCCAGAAGATCATGCGTGACAAGAACCTGGCCATCGCAGCTGGGACCTGCACCTATTCCTATGGTCGGAATGTTGACTGACGACGTGACCTGGCTCGCAAGCTCAAGCGGTATCTTCTCGAGCACAACGGCAAAGCAACCGGCCTGCTCCAATAGCACGGCATCGCGGCGCAGTGTCTCCGCTTCCTCCTCTTCTCGGGCACGCACCTTGTACGTACCGAAGCGATATATACTCTGCGGTGTCAGGCCGAGATGACCCATCACTGGAATGCCGGCCGTGATGATACGCTCCACTGTAGGGATGACCGCTTCGCCTCCCTCCAGCTTCACCGCATGCGCCCCTGACTCCTTCATGATTCGGATCGCGGAGGCCAACGCCTCTTTTGAGTTGCCCTGATAGGATCCGAAAGGCAGGTCAACCACGACCAACGCGCGCGACACACCCCTGACGACTGAGCTGGCATGATAGATCATCTGGTCGAGTGTGATGGGGAGAGTCGTTTCGTGACCCGCCACCACGTTGGACGCAGAGTCGCCCACGAGTAGTACATCGATCCCGGCCGAGTCAAGTATCCTCGCCGATGTATAGTCGTATGCCGTGAGCATCGCGACCGGGGTCTGCGCCACCTTCATCTCCTGCAACGTCTGGGTTGTGATTCGCTTGGCAGCTTCGATTCCAGAGGCGGACGTCTTGGTGCTCATGGTCACGCTGTAGTTTTTCCGAGACCTGTGTGATGCAGGGCGAATACCTGGTAGGCCTTCGCGCTCAATATACGGCGCTAAGCGGTTCGGCAACTTTCCCCAAAATAGCAGAGGCGCCGTACAAGGCGCCTCTGAATAATCCCACGCTAAAGCTACAGACTACTGTGCCGGCGCCTGGGCAGCGGTGTCGGATTCAGCCACCTGAATGCCCAGCCGCTTGGCCACGTCGATTGTAATGTCGACAACGCGATCGCTTACGTACAGGAGGCCCGGCGACTTCATGACAATATCGAGTCCCTTCTCCTCGGCAACCGTATTAACCGCAGTGCCTACCCTTTCGATTAGCGGGTTCATGAGATCCGCCTCAAACTGGGCAAGCTCCTGCTCTTTGGTCGCGCCCTGCTTTTGGAGATCGGCATAGCGCTGCTGAAGCTCCAGCTGCCGCTCCTCGAGCTTCTCCGGCGAGAGAATCGGAGCCTGCTTCTCGAACTTCTCCATGTCCGCCTGCAGCTCTGTGCCCATGGCTTCCAGCTCCTGCTGAGAGCTGCGAGCCTGTCGCTGGACTTTCTCCGCATTCGTTTTGTATTCCGGCATGTTCACAAGAACCAGCTCCGCGTCGGCATAGCCGATCTTCAGTTGTTGCGCGGCTGCGTCCGGGGCGAGCCCAAGCAACAGCACCAGAGCCGCGATTACGCCGGCAGCTGCGGCCAAATGTTGTTTCAAAACGGTCATCTCGTTTTCCAATTTGTGAAGTTCAAATTACGTGTTGGCCTAGCCACCCTAGCGGCCTCGCTGCGCTCCCTCGATATCGATGCCAAGCTCCTCGAGCACCTTCTCACTCAAGTCATGCTGCTCGCGCGCAAACAGAAAGAGGAAGTCGCCCGCTTTGTCGAAGACATAGTCGTAGCCTTCTGACGTTGCCACCTCCTCGACGGCCTCCAGGACACGCTCCTGCAGGGGCCGGACAAGCTTGTCCTGCTCCGTGAATAACTCACCCTCGGGTCCAAAATATTGCATACGCAGCCGTTCTACGTCTTCTTCCGCGCGCACAATTTCTTCACGCTTGTTCTTCCGCTCCTCGCTCGTGTAGAGAAGCTCGCGTGCCTGATACTCACGAAACATCTCCTCAACCTCCCGCTGCCGAGTCTCGATTTCCGTTTCCCATTCAGCGGCCATGCGGTCTATCTGCTGCTGCACCGTAGCATACTCCGGAATCCGATTTAGAACCTCTTCCGAATCGATGAACGCGATTCGCTGCTGCGCCTGCGCTTGTCCTGCCACCACGACCAAAAAAACCGCGACGCTAAGAATCTTGATTGCTTTCATTCCTGACTCCAGTCTCTTTCCATGTTAGTCAGCCGAGTGTCCAATTCCGTGGAGTCGATGTCCTGGAATCGAGCGTCACACCGAGGCCGGTTAGTTGAAGCCTTGTCCCAGCGTGAACTGGAACGACCAGCCTCGAAGACCATCCTGACCGGATCTGAGCGGTTCAAACTCGTCGAAATTGTACCCGTATGTCAATTCAACCATGCCCAGAATCGGCAGGAAGAGCCGTACTCCCATTCCCGCTGACCTGAACAGGTTCGAAGGGTTGTATGTGCCAAAACCGTTCCATGTGTTGGCCGCGTCCATGAATAGATAGGGCGCCGCGGAGAGTTGAGGCGTCTGTACGGCCAGCCATCGGAGCTCGGACGTGTACTTGTTCAGGATGCGGCCGCCGACGGGATCACCATTCCGTCTCGGACCAATGGTCGAGACCGGAAATCCGCGCATGTAGATCACGTCCTTCCCGAAAAAGGATCCACTGAAGCCGGACGTTTCGAACGGCGAACCACCCACCACGAAACGCTCGAACTCAACCTCCTCTCCCGTCAGCGATCCGATATACCCGTAGTCCGTGGATAGCCCCAGAGTCAGCTTATTCGCGAGCGGCACGTTCCACGAGGTCTGAAACCTCCATTTGTGATATTGGATCAGGCCCCCAATAGGAGGAGCAAGCTCCGCCGAGAGCAACATTCTCGATCCTGCCGTCGGGAATATCGGATGGTTCGTCGAGTTGCGAAGCAACGCCTGCCTGATTGTAACCTCATTGCTGACTCCCTGGGCCAGCGTACTGATCCAGTTGTCGTTGTCGAAGTACTGATACCCAAGCGTGGTCGAGATGCTGAACTTGTCATCCGGCCACTGTAGTCGCTGTTCGTAGAATGTCCGAACGGACATGGTCCGGAGCCGCTGGTCAACGGAAGAAGACCCCGTTATGGGGTTCCGTCCGATTTTGGAATACGAAAGGGAGAACCCGAGCTGGCGTGGACGCCCGCGGAACCAGGGCTCCGTAAACGACATCGAGTACTGTTGAAAGAAACTGCCGTTAGTTTGCACCCCGACCGACAACTTCTGACCATCACCCGACGGCAAAGGCCGCCATGCCTCACCGTTGAATATGTTCTGCGCCGAGAAGTTGTTGAACGTAAACCGGAGCTGAAGTACGAGTCCGAAGCGACCCCAGGTGCCGGACAGCTCGAGTTGGTCACTGCCGGTCTCCTCCAGCGAGTAGTTCAGGTCCACCTCCTTCTTCGCATCGTTGATGTCCACGCCAGGGCCGGGCGCTAGAGACTCCTGGGTGAAGTAACCGAGCTGAAGAAGCCGGCGCACGGACTCCTGGATCGCGTCCCGGCTGAACCGCTGGCCTGGAATAGTGAGAAGCTCCCTACGGACGACGTGCTCTTTTGTCTTCGTGTTGCCGTCAATTCCGACGTCACCGAAGTGATAGACATCTCCTTCCGACACGTCGATGATGACGTCCAGTGAATCGTCCCCTATTGCCCGAATCGATGGGTTTGCCCGAAAACGCATATACCCCTGATTCATGTAGAGGCTTGACACGTCGGAGCTTCGGCTGTTTCCGAAGAGATTCGATTCGAGTCGCTTTCCGTTGTAGCGAGACCCTTCTGCCAGGCCAAGTGCCTCTTCCAACCGCTCTTCCGGAAAGATGGTGTTTCCCTCCCAGACGATATCACGGATGTGGTACAAATTTCCCTCGTCGACCGTCACGGCCACGACAATCTCAGGGTCGGATTCCTTGTCGCGGATGTAAACCGAGTCGGCCACCACTCGCGCGTCGAAAAACCCTTTCTCGTTGTAGTGGTCGACGATACGCTGCAGATCTTCCTGAAACTTGTCCTGCTCGAACTTCTCATTACGCCAGAATCTCCACCAGCTCTTGGGCTTCGTCTTCATCTGACCCCGAACGTCGCCATCGTCCAGTTTCTCATTCCCGTAAATAACGATGTCACCGACCTTCACCTTCGGCCCCTTATCGACGACGAACGTGACGTCCACCGTGTTGTCGTCATTTTCGGTCGTCACGATCTTAGTCTCCGCGAGGGGGTGCGCCTTCTCTACGTAAAACTCCTTGATGACGAGCTTGGCGTTCTCCAGTGCCTCCGGTCGCACAGGGCTGCGGCGAATGAGCGGGATCTTTTTGCGAAGATCTTTTACGTCGCCTCCCTTGATCCCCTCGAACGAGTACTCTCTAAGCTTGGGCTCCTCGCGCACTCGAACGGTGAGGAAGATTCCTTCGCCCACCCTGCGGTCTTCGACTATCTCCACGTCGGAGAACATACCCAACCGATAGATTGATCGGATTGCATCACTGATCGACGGATCCCCGGGGACTGTCAGTATCTGTCCTTCGGACAGGCCGCTGGTCTGCCTTACGAAGCTACGGGTGTAGTCGGTCTCGGCGCCCTCCACAGATATACCCAGCACGCTCAGCTGGACGGGCTCTGAAAAAGGGTCATAGCCTGCACTCACGAGAGGCCCAGCACTCTGGCTCTGAGCGGCGGCCTCGAGGCCAGTCACCATTAAGAGGGCTAGGCCGACGGCGACACATCTGGTCAACAACACAGGGGGCAGACCGGTTGGGAAACGGTTACTAGAGACAACAGGGCATCCTTAACGGATGGACAGGATAAGCGGTTTCTGCTTCGTGCGGGCAAATCTCGATTCCCACACAACCTTCAAGTAACGCCCTTTCTCCCGATTTATTGCGAGCGTCACTCGGTTTCCTCTGCGCGCAGCACGCGACCGAAACGACGCTCGCGCTCCTGAAAGCTCCGTATGGCCGCATACAGGCTCTTGCGTCGAAAGTCTGGCCAAAAGACATCCGTCACGTACATCTCGGAGTACGCCAACTGCCATAGAAGGAAGTTCGAGATACGGAGCTCACCACCCGTTCGAACCAACAGGTCGGGATCCGGCATTTCAGCAGTACACAATGCGGCGGAAAACTCGTCTTCACCGATATCTTCGGGCCGCAATTTGCCGCCGGCCACCCTTTCCACTAGGGTCTTCACAGCTCGGAGAATCTCCCATCGTCCGCTATACGAGATTGCCAGGGTCAATACCAGGCCATCGTTGTCGGCGGTCATCTCGATGGCGTCATTGAGTTCCCGCCTTGCTCCCGGGGGAAGCGCGTCAAGATCCCCAATCGCCCTGAGGCTGACCTGGTTTTCGTTGAGTTCAGCGACTTCCTTTCTGGTGGTCATCACGAGCAGGTGCATGAGCGCGTCCACCTCGTCGCGCGGACGCTGCCAATTCTCGGTGCTGAACGTGTAGAGAGTCAGGTATTTGACGCCCAGCTGACCGCACGCCCGAACAGTATCGCGAACCGACTCAACCCCTGCTCGGTGTCCAAAAACACGAGGCTTGCCCCGCTCTTCGGCCCAACGACCGTTCCCGTCCATGATCACTGCGATGTGGGCCGGTATGGGGCCGGACTCAACGAGCGCAAGTTGTTCGGAACGGTCCCGTGGATCAGGTTCGTTCTTTGAGGGGTGCCGAGCCATTGTCAGACGAATAAGGCGTCAGGAGGCGGGTCGCTGAAAAAACCCTGGAGCGAAAGGAAGGTAACCTCTCGAGGCGACGGACGAGCGCGCGCACAGCGATTTAACGAGTTCTTCCGTCCTTACAGGCGCAGAATGTCGTTGTAGATCAGGAAAGCCATAAAGGCCAGCAGGACAATCATGCCGATCTGCTGCGTAATCATCCGGAGCCTAACGGATGGCTCCCGACGCGTAATACCCTCGTAAATAAGGAACACCAGGTGCCCACCATCGAGCGCGGGTATGGGTAGGATGTTTACGATAGCCAGCGTAATGGAGAGTAGGGCAACGATACGCCAAAAGTAGCCGCCCTCAGCCGCGCATTTGGTTTCCCGTGCAATCGCCACGGGACCACCCATCGTCTCGCGAAAATTGTCACGGCCGGTGAC
>JAHHLP010000025.1 GCA_018679295.1 Rhodothermia bacterium | reverse complement strand
CCCTGAAAAGGCTCGGCCAAGCACGCCACTGGGAAGTGGATTTCCGTCGTTGTCGAACATTATGATGTCAGGATCAGAATTTGGATCGACCGTATTCTCGGTGGTGAATCCACCGTCGTTGCGCATGTTCAGGCCTGTCGCTGTCTGCCACGTGGCCAAGGCGCTGTCGAAGGGGTCAACGCCATCGCTTGTTGCGAAGTCGACGCCTTGGTTGGTAACGTTTGTGCTCATCACGAGCGAATAGCCGCCATTTACTTTGTCTTGCAGGATCGACCGCTTGAAGCCCTGGAAGGCAATATTGATCAGGTTGTAGTCAACGGTCAACGAGGTCGCTGAAGAACCCTGCAATCCTCCGTTCGTTTGGACTACGAACGAGCCCGTTCCGGCTCGAGTTGGCACTCTCACCTGTATCTGCGCGTCGGACCACGAGATCTCCTCGGAGTCAGGAGCCTCGATGAGCGTACCGCCGCCGTCGTCCGCGTTCGGGAACAGTACTTTCGAATTGGCACCCTGGGCCTCAAATCCGGTCCCGTTGATGGTAAGCACGGATGCCGTACCTGCAGTAATCGGATTCGGCGAGAAGGAGGTGATAACAGGAACCTGCGATCCTTTCTGGGCCGCTCGACTGGGCGCAGGGTAGTCTACCAACACTTCGGGGGACCCAAGCTTCTGCCCCAGCACCTCTCTCACATCCCTCTCTATGTCCTGATAAACGTGAAAGATGTCGCTCGCGGCTCCCGAGAACTCGTCATACCTGATGAATCCCTGCTCCGCGGCATAGACCTCAAACGTCTCTGAGGAAGCCCATTTCGACAGACCTTCGGTCGCAGGGGACGGGCTCAGAAAAAACACCCCAACATCCCCCCTGCGAAGTCGCAGAGCATGAGAAACGACCTGCGCCTTCATTCCTACCACGCCACCCGGAGTGATAACATCGATGGACCCGATCTCGGCAGATCCACTGAAGACCCGATAGACCTCGACGGTGTTGGCTGTGTAGATCCGGGTCCGTTCGGCGTTCCAAAAAGACTTCTGATCGACGACGCGGCCCTCAACCACCACGTCCGCGCTGCCGATACGGTCTACAAGGGAGACCTCATACAAGGCTGTGGGCTGCGCCGCTGCGGGGGACAAGAGAAAGAGTGAGAGCAGAACAAATGCTAAAAAAAAAGCTTTCATGGAAATCTGGGAAGGTTTGTGGGATTTGAGGTCGCCTCATATAATCGTCCCCCGCCGACGCCCGTGGGCGCGTCATAGCGAAAGAAACCCTGCCCCCGGGTGAAGCGCAAGTTGGAACAGTCGTTCAGTGGGCGCGACCAGACTCTCGTTATCGACAATTCAGACCATCCTTCTTAAGTCAATGAGATTTACAACAGCCTTTGGAATAGTGGCTTTGCTCTCTGCGGTGCTCGTCCCGGCATCCGACGCCCAGGACTCCGATGCGCTTCAGGCTATTGAGTCCGGCAACGCAGCATACATCGAGGCAATGGCAAACGCGGATGCGAATTCCTTCGCGATGGTTTACGACGAGGACGGAGCGCGACTGAGCGGCGGTGGTGAAACGATTCGCGGCCGGAGCGAAATACGGAACCAGATCGGGGCCTTCTTCACGCGGATCGGACCCGTGACAGCTACACTGGAAACGACAGACATCTGGCGGCTCGACGACCGTATCTACGAGACCGGTGCATGGTCGTATACCTTTACGCCTCCCGGCGATTCACGCCGGACGATCGGCGGTCGATACGTGACCGTCTGGAAGCTGCAGGAAGATGGTTCGTGGAAGATACTTGTCGATGTTAGCGTGCCAGGCGACCAATAGGCCGGGAGGTACTACCGCGATTACGGCGGCTAGGTCGACTGATTCTTGCCGTTGACCCGATGGCAGAGCCAGCTTCACGCGGATGCGGTCAACGCCTGGTCGATGTCCTCGATGACGTCTGCGACAGCCTCCAGCCCAACCGATATTCGGATCATGCCGGGAAGGATTCCGACCGCTTCCCTCTCCTCGTCCGTTAGTGAACTGTGAGTCGTGCTGGCAGGATGGGTCGCGATGCTCCTGGTATCACCCAGATTAGCTGAATGCGAAACGAGTTCGAGGCTGTCTAGGAACCTTGAGCCTCGTTCCGCCCCACCCCTCACTACTAACGTGACGATGCCGCCTCCCATGCACATTTGGCGCCGCGCGAGATCATACTGCGGATGCGATGGCAGATGCGGATATCTGACAAGCTCCACTTCCGGGTGAGACTCGAGATGCTCGGCCAGCGCGAGCGCACGCTCCGAGTGCGCCTCCACGCGAACACTCAACGTTTCCAGGCTGCGGCTGAACATCCATGCGTTAAACGGCGACATTGCCGGGCCCGTGTGCCGGGCGAAGAGACGGATCTCCTCGATCAGTGGTTTTCTGCCCAGAACTATGCCTCCGATGCCCCTCCCGTGCCCGTCGATGTACTTCGTCGCTGAATGCATCACCAGGTCCGCCCCCAGGGAGTACGGCGCCTGGATGATCGGGGTGGCGAATACGTTGTCTACGAGCAGGATGATTTCGCGCTCCCTGCAAAAGGCCGAAAGCCACTCGATATCGATCACGTCCAGTGCCGGATTTGAAGGGCTCTCGATGATGCAGATCCGGGTGGACGGCCGAACATGGTCACCAATTGACTCGGGACGCCCTATGTCAAAATAGGAATGATCAATGCCCCAGCGAGGGAGGATGCGTGTCATTATCTGATGCGTCGACCCGAATACCGAGCGGGCGGCGAGCACGTGGTCGCCCGAATTCAAAAGAGCGCCTAGCGGCGTGAAAATCGCCGACATACCGGAGGCCACAGCAACGCCGTCCGGCGTTCCCTCGAGGACGCACATTCGCTCGACAAACTCGTCAACCGAGGGGTTGCCGTAACGCGAGTAGATGTTGCCTTCCTTATCGCCCGCAAAAAGCGCCCGAGCGTGTTCGGCTGAGTCAAAGAGAAAACTCGAGGTAAGGTAGATCGGCTGCGCATGCTCGCGCTGGTCGCCGCCGGAGACCTGCGTACGAATCACCTTCGTAGTTACATCCTTGCCTCGCGGTCGCTTGCTCATTTGAATTCGGCGCCTACTCCAGGGCTTCGCCGTTAACCGTACAGGAGAAAGTGATCCTCGTCTTGTGCTCCAACGACTTCACAACCGAACAGTATTTCTCGTGGCTGAGCCGAACGGCTCGAAGCACCTTCGACTGTTCGAGATCGCCCGTGAGTTCGTAGTGAGTGTGGATCTCGGAGTAGGGCGTCGCACCGCTGTTAGGCGGACGTTCTCCTCTTACGCGCATACGAAATGAGTCTATCTGCTGACGCCCCTTCGTCAGTATCATGACGATGTCGATCCCGCTACACCCGCCGAGGCCGAAAAGCAAGCATTCCATCGGGCCGACTCCGACGGGGTCGCCCTCGCGATCGCCAACACTATCAACGTTGATCTCTCCGCCGCGAGAGTTGATACCCCGGAAATGGTAGGTTGAATCCACTCTCTCCAACGTTACCTCGGTCATCTATTTCCTCCCGTGCTTACGTGCCACCGCGTTCGTTCGAAAGATACGTCATCGAGACGCCCTGCTGCTGCCACGAGAGATAGCAGCCGAGGATATTGGGCCTTTCCCGATCATCCCCGGTCGACCCGCGACACCGCCGATTGTCACCGTATGATTGCGAAAAGGTGGCTCGGGACTCACTCCATGCGTCCAGGCAGAAGATGTACGTCAGATTTCCCGGGCGCCGAACGGCCTCCCGCTCCGGTTCGCCCTTGACCAGAGGCTCAAGCGTTGGTCAGTGAGAAGCGGTGACAGCCTCGGCTTCCGAAACGAGATCCTGGAAGCTGGCTGAATGGTGTACGGCGATCCCTCTAAACGACGGATGCACTGAAAGGGCTTCGACGGTCTCCGATACGGTCTCGCGATATCGGTCAATTCCGTGACCGGCGAACGAGATCTTATCTGCCGGAACGAATACGACGCGATCCGCGGACCACCAATACAACCGGGCATTGGCCCTTCGCTGCTCAAACGCTGCTACCAGCTGCCTGCGGCGAGACGCATTTGCCTCCTCTCGCAGATCGAGCACGTAGAACAGCATGAGGCTGTCCTGCTGGACACCTACTACGCCCAATACTTGCCCGGGATCGACCGGGAGGTCACTGCGCGGCACGCCGCTGAAATCTACCAGCCGTTCATCCGGCAGCGGATGGGTTTCCAACGCAATGTAGAGAGGTTTGCCAACCCGGTCGGAATACTCAATCTCTCCCGCAGCATGCCGGATCGTGCCGTCCGCGCCATAAGCCGACGTTCGATAATCCATGACAGCAATGTCGTCGACGATATCAATGATATGTTCGCTCACGGGCTTGGCCTCACCATTCCAAACTACCGACACCGGCTTTCCCGTGTACTCGCTTCGGGCGTCATACCAAAAGGGGATATCTGCGCCGACGTCAAGGCCCGCATCGTGTGCTCGCGCGGTCATTGCCTCAAGCAACGAAAGCAATCCAGTCAGCATCCAGCCTTGAGTGGGGCCGTGAAATCCGGGCATGAGATATGGCTCGATGTCGTAGCGTATCCCTGCAAATCGAGCAGTCGGTTCAACTGACGCATTGTAGTCAATTACGTTCTGCACGGTCGAGAGCACTCCATCGTGGTACTCCGGAAGTGCATAGTAGGCGTACCCGTCGAGCGCGTACGCCCGCATGCCGCGCCGAGAAAGCTCGCGTAGCAGCACCTCCATTCGGTCGCGATCAAAATCAATCTCCCCTTTTC
>JAHHLP010000456.1 GCA_018679295.1 Rhodothermia bacterium | reverse complement strand
CTCATCCTTGCGATGAGTATCGCGATGGTTCTCACCTTCTACTTTGTGCGGGCATTTCCGCTCAGAGCGCAGGACCGATTGATTCGCCTGGAGGAGAACTTCCGCAGCTACATTCGTAACGGGTCTTTCCTCGATTCGAATCTCGACATGCGTCAGATAATCGGTCTTCGTTTCGCATCTGATGAGGAATTCGATCAGCTGATGGCCAAGGCGGTGTCGGAGGGCATGTCCGAGGATGAAATCAAGAAGGCCATCAACAGCTGGCGGGCGGACTCTTATCGGGTGTAGGCTAGGCGATCTGGTACAAAACAACCGTCGCAATCACGACAGGAGCTGAGAATCCAAAAGTCAGACAAAAGCGCCCTCCTCATCCGGTATGAGGAGGGCGTCTGACACCACGGACCAAGCATTGTGAGGAGGCTGCGAAGAGCCCTATGGTGCCGTGTTGAAGGTGCTCTCGATGATGGTTCGGTTGCCGTTTTCCGCGTACGCAAGAATCTCGATTTTATACTCTACGCCTTCCTCGAGGAACTGCGGCGGGATGTCAAGGCTGCCCACGTCTGCGGGCACGATCACATCGAACGTGCCGTCGGCATCCTCGCTTTCGAGAATGACTTCCACCTCCTCGGCTCCAGGCGCATCCCACGTGACTGTCGTGTTCTCAGGGTCGACCTCCACGCCGTCGCGCGGCGAGATGGTCGGGATGGGTGCAAACTCATGTGAAAGTTCAGCGACGCTAAGTAGCTTGCCGCCGTCCACTTTCTTCCCGTGGAATGTGTAGTCGCCGGGAGGAAAGAGGGCGAGCACCTCGGCAGGAGAAGGCTCTGCGCTTTCGAACCGCAGCTCCGTGATCCCCAGTTCCGAGAGTTCGCCCCGCGTGTTGATCTGGACGATGTTGCGGCTGGAGGGATCGGTGATCATAACCTGGCGCCATCCCTCAGCGTCGAGGAAGATCTGAAGTCCGAGGTCGTTGTCGGTGGTGTTGAATTCGAAGAACGATTCCGCATCGGCGAACGGCTCGCTTGAGCCTCCGTGCTTGGCGCTGACCGATTCGTCGCCGTCCGGATTCGCGACGCCTTCGAGCGACAGCGCTTCACTCGACGAACTCATCGGATTGTCCTTGCACCCAGACAGGACGATTAGCGCGGCCGTTAGGCAGACCAGGTGTTTTTGGTTGAGTGAAATCATGAGGTATTCCTCGTGCGTTTTAGAGTCAGTTGTCAAGGTCGCCCGGCGACCGGCCCGCCGTACTGACAAGCCCGAGATGCATCTGTCGAAAGGACACGTGGCTCGGGTCCTACGCGTAACGATGGATTCCACAGGAGTTGAAACGGTCGCGGGACAACTACCGGTCGCCTGTGCCGTATTATTGATGGCTACCGTCTTCGAAGCCAAAGCAATGAGGACCTCGCCGATCTTGGCCGCCACTAGCCCGGCACCTGACGCGTCAAATGCAGCCCGGTGACACCGTCTCCCACTTTCGTATTCATTCGCGCCTCGGCGGAGGCGGCATGGGAGTGGTCTATTCGGCCCAGGACACCCGGCTCAAGAGAACGGTAGCCCTCAAGTTTCTTCCCCCGCACCTGAGTGCGGACGCCGACGCAAAACGGCGATTCGAGCAGGAAGCCGAGGCTGCGTCTGCACTGAATCACCCGAACATCTGTACGATCTACGACATCGGCGAAACCGATGATGGCCAGATGTTCATTGCCATGGCTCAGTATGAAGGGGACACGCTGAAGAAACGGCTACAGGAAGGAGCCATGCCCGTCGAGGAAGCGGCTTCGATCGCGCGCCAGGTCGCGGAAGGTCTGGCTGTGGCCCACGAGAAAGGAATCGTTCACCGCGATATCAAACCCGCCAACATCCTTGTCACGGATCGTGGCAGGGCGGTGATCCTCGACTTTGGACTGGCCAAGCTGGCGGGAACGCTCGATCTGACGAAGAGCGGAAGCACCCTCGGTACGGCACACTACATGTCGCCTGAGCAAGCCCGTGCCGAAGAGGTTGACGATCGCACGGACCTCTGGTCGCTGGGTGTCATTCTGTTCGAAATGTTGACGGGCGAGCTGCCTTTCCAGGGAGGCTATGAGCAGGCGATCGTGTACGCGATCCTCAACGAGGACCCGATTCCTGTGAGGGACCTTCGCCCCGACGCGCCGGATGACGTAGTTGAACTTGTCGATCGGCTTATGAGAAAGGATCCGGCCGACCGGGTTGCGAATGCAGCGGAGGTGGTGCGTGCACTGGGTGGTGTCGGGCTCCCGACTGCTGTGTCGCGCTCTGCTGACGCGGTTGACACGGAGCGCCTCGTTCCGCCGTGGCTAGCGGGTGTTGCCGCGGCGATCCTTCTAGTCGCCGTCGGGATCTTCGCGTGGACGAAGTTTACCGCCAGTGAGCCCGTGGTCCAGGAGGAAGCCGCACTCGACGCAATTGTCGTGCTCCCGTTCGACGTCCAGGCGGGAGATGATCTGCAGTACCTGAGCCGTGGCATGGTGACGATGATCAGCCCCATGATCGACGGTCTTGGCACGTTGCGCGCCGTGGATCAACGCGCCGTCTTGGGCATGGTGGATCAGCGTGACGACTCGTATATCGATCCTTCCGACGGCCAAGAGATCGCAAGCGTATTCGGGGCGGGCCGCTATATCCTTGGATCAATCTTGAAAGCGGGATCCTCGGTCCAGCTGTCGGCCACGTTGTATGGGACTGACGGTACAATCGAGAGCGAGGCGGCTGCATCATACACCGACGAGGCGGACTTGCTTACCGCCGTAGACCATCTGCTTCAGGAGTTGCTCGCAGGGACGATGCAAGGCGCCGACTTCGCGCTCACCGGCCTGGTAGGCAGTACAACTAATTCCTTTGCGGCCATGAAGGCCTACGTGCAGGCCGAACAGGCTTTGCGCAGTTCGGACGGTCCCCTCGCTCGAGAGTTCGCAGCGGAAGCGGTAGCTCACGATTCGACGTTTGCTCTAGGTTGGTACATGCGCGGCCGCGCGCACGCCTTCAACGGTGACCTTGTTAGGGCCTCGGAGTACTACAGAGTGGCACGGCAGCATGCGGGTGACGCATCTGCGCGCGTTCGTGCGATGATAGAGGCGAGACTGGCAACCGCCGAGGGTCGCGATGACGAGTCGATCGCAGCAATGGAACGACTCGTCGAGCTCTATCCTGACGACATAGAGACAATTGGCTTGCTCGGTGATACGTATTTCCACAGCAACCCGATTCGTGGCAGGTCCGCATCAGCAGCGATACCATTCTTCGAGACGGTGCTTCGGTACGATTCCGACAACGGCGAATATCTGGGTCATATCGCCGCGCTCTATGCGAGGGAGCGGCGTTGGGAGTCGCTCGACTCCCTGTATCGAGCAATCCACAATCGCGTTGACAACTCGCAGGTGCTGACAGTCGAGGGCATTCACGCGTTTCAGTTCGGAGATCCGGCGGCGCGTGACAGCGTTGTTCTGGCCCGCAGGCGTGCCGGGGCAGGCGCGGCTGGCTGGCTGGCGTTTCATTTCGACATGGCGGAGATGGGACCGCAGTTTGTTGATTATCTCGGGCAAGTGGTCGACGTCATCGGCTCGAGCGCTCTAGGAGCGATCCCGGCCCATTTCAGCCTTGCCCAAGGGTACCGTATACTCGGTCAGCCCTCACGCGCCGCAGAGCTGGTACGGGCTCAGGCTTCCGCGCTTGGGACCTACTACACCGTTCGGGGCTGTTGCCCGCCCTACCTTCCAGTCGACCCGAAGGATCTGGCCGATATGAGAGCCCAGGTAGTCGCATGGGATACGGTGGCTGTACACAGGGACCCGCGTGGCCGCGATCGCGATCTTGTCAACTATCCGTATTTCCACCGGGACATGAAGGCTCAGCTCGTCGGAGTTATCGCGGAAAAGCAGGGCGACATTGAAGGCCTTTATGCGCTGGCAGCGGAGCTGCGCGAACAGAATTCGGGGGCTGAGCTGACGCAGGCCATCATCCAGGAACTCCGCGCGCGTGCGCTTCTATTGGAGAATCAGCCTGGGCGGGCGCTTGCAGCGATTGACAGTGCCACCGTGACGGCAGCATGGATCGTCGAGGCAGTGTTTCCGGCGGCCAACGGCTACCAACGCCGCTACCTGAAAGCGCGAAGCCTGTACGATCTCGGACGGTACCAGGAAGCGGCTCGGTGGGCGGCTTCTGTGCACGATGGCTTCCAGGCCGGGATGTTTGATTTGCTCCCCTCGACGCTACTCATTGAGGCAGAATCGTATGCCAACCTCGGTGAGAACGAGATGGCGGTCGAGCGCTACGATCGCTTTCTGGCACTTTGGAGTGAGGCAGAGGCCGAGCTTAAGCCGGTAGTCGATGATGTCCAGGCGGCTCGCGATCGCCTGTTGGACTCATCCATTCGGGAATCCGGGTGAGGCTCACGGATACCTTTCGACCGGAGGCGCCCGCTGAGAAGTGATTCCGCTTCTAACGCGTGCAGTCAGAGTGGCGCTTAGCTTTGCTTAGGTTTGCACCAGTCTGCTAAGGTTCTCCTCGGTCAAACCCATCGATCGTCTCTGCCGCCCATCGATTCCTCAAGGCCGTTCATCGTTTTTCTGCTCGAAGGTGTAACGAATTGGTCGATCTTCCGTCTCTTGTGCTTAGTACCCCACTCTCAATTACTCAATTTCCGAAATATGTCTCGAGCTACTATTACCATTTGCTTCTCGATTCTAACATTCACAGCAGCAGCTGCACCGGCCTCGGCGTTTGCATGGAAGGACGCGACTGTCTCCGGACGCGTGACTGATTCTGCCGGTGATCCGCTGGGTGCAGCCACGGTCGTATTGTACGCTGCCGCTGACAGTTCAGTAGTCCAGGGTGCGGTAACGGATGAGTCAGGAGGCTATCTCTTCGAGGCCGTACGACCGGGAGAGTATTGGCTGCGGGCGTCCTTCGTCGGCTTTACGACATTCGACACAGATCCGTTTACGCTGGCACCGGACGAAGCTTACGAGGCCCCGACGATTGCTTTGCATGCGGACGCAGTGGCTCTGGGGCAGGTGGAAGTCGAGGGCGAGCGGGAGATTGTCGAGGTTCTGCCGGACAAGACGGTGCTCAATGTTCAGGGTAGCATCAATGCGACAGGAAGCACCGCACTCGAGTTGTTGCGAAAGGCGCCTGGAGTGGTTGTCGACAACAACGACAATATCATCCTGAGCGGCAAGAACGGCGTTAAGGTTTACATCGATGGAAAGCCGTCTCCGCTGAGCACTGAGGACCTTGCCGCGCAACTTCGTACGATGCAGTCCTCTGAGATCGATGCCATCGAAGTCATAACCAATCCCGGTGCGAAGTACGAGGCCGAAGGTAACGCAGGCATTATCAACATCCGGCTACGTCGCGACAAGAGCCTTGGTTTTACGAATACCGTTGACCTGTCTTACGGCTACGGCAAGCGCTCAAAGTATGGTGCTAGCTCGACGTTCAACTACCGAAACCGCGCCTACAACGTGTATGGCTCGTACGCCTATCGCGGCGGTGAGAACGAGAGCTACATTAATCTCTACAGGATTCAGAACGACTTCTCGTTCGACGAACGAGCAGTGATTGAGAGCGACGGGCCGTCAAACCGCCTCCGGGTCGGTACCGACATCTACGTCGGGTCGAAGGCGATCATCGGATTGCTCGCGACCGGTTACGTTAACGATCGAAACTGGACCAATCAGAGTTTTACTCCGATTACGAATCTGGCCACGAACGAGCGAGAGTCAATCCTCGACGCGCGGTCCGAGAACGACGGAGTCAGTCGCAACGGTACGTTCAACGTCAATCTGCGCGTTGATGACGGCAGTGGCGTGACGTCCAACGCTGACCTCGATGTGGGGCTCTACCATAACGGCAATGCCTCCTTCCAGCCGAACTTCTATCGCAATGGCGATTCCGTGCCGGTCGAAGAAAATATCTTCTCGAGCAATGCCCCGACCGACATCGCTATTTACGCCGGCAAGTTTGACCACGAACGACCGCTGGGTGGCGGGAAGTTCGGCACGGGGACGAAAGTCTCCCAGGTAACAACCGACAACGTCTACCGGTTCTACGATGTGCTCGGGTCCGATGAAATCCTCGACGTAGATCGAAGCAACGACTTCAAGTTCACGGAGACGATTGCAGCCGGCTATGCCACGTTTTCAGGGAGCGCAGGAAAGATCGAGTACAGTCTGGGCCTGCGAGCGGAATACACGAATTCGAAAGGGGAGCTTACGGCATTTAAGGAGTCCGACAACAACACAGTTGACAGGTCTTATATGGACTTCTTTCCGTCCGGCGGCATCACGATAAAACCGGCGCAGAAACACCAGCTCCGCCTCAATTATAGCCGCCGAATCGATCGCCCGAGTTATCAGTCGCTGAATCCGTTCGAGTTCAAGCTGAGCGAGTTGAGCTTCCGTCGCGGGAATCCTTTTCTGCAGCCCCAGTACACGCACAACGTCTCATTGACGCACACATTCAACTATGTTCTCAACACGACGTTGTCGTACAGCCACACAGATGACTTCATTGCGAACATCTCTGACTCCACGGACGTTTCGCGGACGTTTCTGGAGTCGGTCAACATGGATTATCAGCGCGTGATCAGCGGCTCGATCAGCTATCCAAAAAGCCTTTTCCCGTGGTGGAGTACCTACTCTAACGCCAGCGGGTTCAACACGAGGAATCGCGCGGACCTCGGTGAGGGTCGACTGATCGACATCAATGTGACGGTCCTCAGTCTGTATCACCAATCGACGTTCAAGCTTCCGAAGGATTGGTCGTTTGAACTCTCCGGTTGGTACAGTTCCCCCTCGGTGTGGGGAGCCGTTTATAAGACGGACTCGAATTATGCTATCGACATGGGCGTCAGCAAGCAGTTGTTCGGTGGGAGATCCAAGGTGAAGGTCGCGGTAACGGATGTATTTGAGACCGCGCCGTGGCGCGGCGTGCAGGACTTGCCCGGATTCTTTATTGACGCGTCCGGCGGATGGGAGAGTCGCCAACTGCGCGTCAACTTCTCTCACACGTTTGGCAACACACAGGTCAAGAAGGTGCGGCAGCGCAAGACCAGCGCGGAAGATGAGGCGAGCCGGGTAGAGTAGGTCAGCTCGAAGATCCGATCGGCCATGCATCTATGCCCGGGCCGAACGAACAATAACTTTGGAGATTATACTTTGGAGATTATGATGAGTAGTTCGAACGACGAGGAAAAAGCACTTCCGGTTGGTGTCGGTGTCGCGCTCGGTGCCGGCGTTGGTGCCGCCCTCGGTGTGGCCTTGGGAAATATTGCCGTAGGAGTGGGTGTGGGTATCGCTCTTGGAGTTGCGATCGGGGCGGGCGTCCAGCAGCTTCGGAAGAGCCAACAATAGATAAGCGAGTCTGAACGAACGAGTCGCCGACGAACGTCCTATATTCCGACGTCGCAAAGCACACTTCTATTTCGGCAGACAGAACATGCAACTGACCACCATCAGTCGAGCGAATCTCAAGTTTCTCAAGGAGCTGGCGGCGAACAACGATCGCGACTGGTTCAACAGCAACAAAGACCGATACGAAGCCGCGCATGCGAACAC
>JAHHLP010000084.1 GCA_018679295.1 Rhodothermia bacterium | reverse complement strand
ACGGGTTCGGATAGTTCGGGTAGAGCGCGAACTCTTCCGGTAGGTCCACCAGCTGCGGGGCGGAGCCCGCCTTCGCCAGATCCAGCACGACCGGTCGCGCAGGCTGACCGAGCATTTGCTGTGCTGTGTAGCTCACGGTCGCCACTTCCTCGTACAACTTATCCAATTCACCGTCGAAGACATGGACAACCATTTCTTGCTCTTCGTCGAACTCGCCGTAGATCTGGATGAACGCCAGATGTTTTCCGAGTCCCTCGATGAAGTGAACCTCACCGGTGCCGCGGATCTGATCTTCAGCGAACACTGCGATCTTCGTGGTAGTCTGCTCTACGGGTAGGCTGCCGTTGCGGATCTCAGCGACCACCGTCATCGAGGTCGTGTAATCCCCCGGTACTACCTCCCATTCGGGACCGCGAACAGTCGTCTCCCTCGGCGGTACGGCGGGCGCACCTTCATTCGTCGGTTCGAGCGGATAGAGCAGTTGTCCGCCGTTGGACGAGTAAAGCGCGTAGCTCTTGCCGGGTGACATCTCTCGAAGCGTGCCTACCCAGCCCGCCCGATTTACGTATTGGGCAAAGCCATCCTGTCCCACAACGGCATCACCCTCCATGACCTTCTTGCCGAGCGACTCCAACGCCTCAGCGATGTGAGTGCTCTTCGTCGGCAGGTATCCGATCCAGTTCCACCCGGATGTCAGGTCCACCGGTTCGGTCGATGCTACGGGCTCGCCGGTCAATCGGAAGTAACCGGGATTCTGGACCTTTAATCGATAGCCCACGCCCGGCTCGACCGTACTGATATCGCCCACCCAGCCTCGGGTAGAGTCATAGCGGCTCGCTCTCTTCTGATCACGAATGAGATCGCCGTGGTCGAGACGCACTCGTTTGAATACGGAGTCGATATCGCCGCCCTCGCGGTTGATCGACAGCCAGTTCCATCCCTGCGCCAGAATGGCCGTCTGCACCTGTCCGCCGGTGGAATCGAAGAACACGCTGAAGAACGCGGTGTCCGACAGTGCAAAGTCCTGCCGTGGATCGGCATGCCAGATGTCATACTCCACCTGTGGATAAAGCATCACACCTACGTCCCGATATGCGAACGGAGGCGACACTCTGAGCACGTCCATGTTGATCGTAATCGCCTTGCCTGGATCCAGCAGGAAGGTCTCGAGACGCTGACCGCCCAGCAAATCTCCCGTGACCGTAACGCCCAGGTTCTGGCGATTCGTTTCTCCGGGAACGGCCATCGTGTACTGGCGCCGCTCGTTGCTCTCGCTTCCGTTGATCAGGGTGAGCTGGAAGTTGCCTGCCCCCTCGGGATCAACGTCATTAAGGACCGGAGGATCGACGAAGATGATCGGGTTGTCCCGACATTGCGTGTTTCCTTCGCACGGGTTGGAGCTACGACCACTCACGGTCTCGAACACCGTCGTTCGATAACGCGGATTCTTGCCAATGTTCACTGAGAAGTAGTCGCCCGTGTCACCGTCCGAAAGAACGTAGCCGATACTTTCCGAAGTACCTTCATTGGACGTCGCGTCCCGTTTCCATTCCGACCGGATGTCGAAGCCCAGAGCGACCACTTGGTCGTAACCCACTGAGAAAATGGCTCCCAAAGTGTTCTGGCTATCGATGTAGATCCGCGTCGATTCCAGACTCGTGACTCTCGTGGTGTCTACGGACTCGGCGTAACTGTACTCAGTTCCGCCGCTAAACGAGCGATTCTCAACGAATTCGTTCTCTAGGCCCTCGGCAGTCAGCTCGTCGTTCAGTTCAAGCTGTCTCTTCCAGTTGTCCAGAGTTTCTTGTAGGCGAACGGTGACGGGTCCTGCCTCTTCGGGGCCGTCGCCGTCCGGATCGATTTCGCCTGTCAAAGTGGCGTCTCCCGCCAATCTGATGAGGTTCTCCAGCTCAGGTATTAGCGACAATCTGATGTGGCTCTCTCCGTACACATATGCCGTTTCGAAAGGATCGGCATTGTCGAGATCGGCAGCCAGTGTCTCTGACAGGTTGATCTCACAACTGTTTGCCTCCTCCAATACGTCTGCGATCGCGAAGATGAGGTTGAGAGCGACACCCACGTGGATATCCTCGCCGGCCCACGTCATGTCGTTTGAGGTTGCAATCTTCTCCGTTGTCTTCATACAGATCTGAATGCTCGGCCCACAAAGCGGACTCGACGGTATCTCGGTGGCGCCCACCTCCGGCGGAACACCATCGCCAAGTATGTCTGAGACTGTGAGGCATTCGTTCAGGCTACCGTTATCACGTCCGAAAATTGTCCGT
>JAHHLP010000450.1 GCA_018679295.1 Rhodothermia bacterium | reverse complement strand
GTCAAAACGAGCTGATCCGCGTCGTGTCTTTACGGTCGGCTCGGGAATCCCTGCACGTTCGAACAAGACTCTCAGCTCATCCGGGTCGCCCATTGAAAAGGGGAAGCGTAGCGCATTGCCGACAGACGATCCGACGACCTGCTCGTAAACGTTGGCGGCATTTGCGTACGCCGGCACCTGGTCGAGGGAATCGAATACGGCAACGAGCAGTTGGCCTCCAGGACGGAGCACGCGCCACATTTCACGCAGCGCCTGAGCCGGAGACTCGAAAAGCATGAGGCCAAATTGGCTCATTACGGCGTCAAAGGAGTGGTCGTTGAAAGGAAGTGCCTCGGCATTACCCTCGCGCCAGACGATGTCGCCTGCCTGCTCCCTGGCCACCGCCAGCATTCCCGAGTTGAGGTCCAGACCGGTAACAGATCCGCCGGGGCCGAGATGCCGTTTGACGGCTCGCGAAAGCACACCCGTTCCGCAAGCGACGTCCAGAATTTCGTCGTCACTCTGCAGATCAGCTACAGACACCATTTGGTCGGCCCACGCTCGAAACAGCGCGGGCACGAGCAGTTTCTCGTATGCCCTCGCTGTTCGCTCGAGTTCAGATGAAGACAAGTCACTCATGGAATGTGGACAATGTCCGTAATAGTGGTGCTCTGCATTAGCCCGGATCATTCCACGGCTCTGTCGGGCCGCTCTCTATTGCAGCATCTTCCATCCCCACCGATGCCCTACTTAAGGCAATGTATCGTGCAGGATCCTCCACTGCATACCAACGAAAACCATGACGTTTGCAGAACCATATGTGAAACCCCATGCCCAGACTTTGGTGAAGCCATCCGACGACCACGCTCCAGTGCCCGATTAATAGAGAGAGAACGGCTACCCCAGTCGCGTACGCTAAGCATTTCCCGTACACCTTCCAACGAGGCCAGATGACTCGCCAGGTAGTGGCCAATCCTACTACAAAAGGCGGCAGTGCCAGAGCCAAATCAATGACTATCGTTCGCATTGGCCCATGGATTGCTATTAAACTGATTGATGCTCGAACGCGCCGAGTTAGGCTGCATCGTCACATCGATGAGTAGTCGTCATTGGGCCTGAAGAAACCCCACGTTCTGAGTCCGGGTGCCACGGAGGCCGCACCGACGACCTGATAGCCCAGGTGTTTGTAGAAGGCGACATTGGCTTCGACCTCCGTGGTCAGCGTTACTCCAACGGATTCGGACTCGTCGGCGGACAACTCATGGATGGCGTCCATCAGTCGACGGCCATATCCACGACCCTGAGTTGCGCTTCGAACACCGATCATGCTCACATGCAGGTGAGGGGTATCCATCTGAAAGGGAGCGCACGCCTTTCCAAACGACTCGTACCGAGTTCGTGCAGATGCGCCGAGCGCGTTCCAAAGTCGCTCACGTTGCTCCTCGAGTTCTCGAGGGTTTGCCGAGCGGGTCGGATTGGAGACTATAGCTGCAGCCGTAAGATGTGATTCCCCAATCCCGAGAAGCGGATCGCTGCGCAGTACCCTTGCCATCACGAAGAAATTGATCAGCGCGCGGAGATGCGCATCGTAGGCCACCGAGTCGTGACCTACGACGTAACGCATTACGGGATAGTCGTAGAAGGACTCGAATAGAACGTCTACTACTTGCGGAACTTCATAGTGATCGAGCCGCCGAACCGGTTGGGCAGCGCTATCCATCGATGAAAGGTTTCTGATCGCGGTGCAACGAATTCATGCGTGTTCTAAAGTCGGGCATCGCGGCAGGGATATGCTCAACCTGCTTCATAAATATCGAACTTCTCAGCCAGTGATCCCATTAGCGATGCATCCTGAAACTGCTCATCCGTCATCTGAGACAAACGCTCCAGATACACATCGAAACGCGCTTGCTTGAAGATCGTCAGCATCTTGCCCCCGCGGTCGGATCGCGCTGCGTGCCACACTAGTGGCGGGACGGTGACCGTGTCACCCGCTTTGGCCAACACCGTCTCATCGTCAAAAACAAACTCGACCTCGCCTTCCAGGATGTAGAATACCTCGGTCATGATCTTGTGATAGTGCCGACCCAGAAAGAAACCCGGTTTTAACGTGTCCTCGACGATAACCAGCTCTCCATTTGTCTCGCGGGACGATAGCTTGACGAAACAGTGGTCCTGGGAGTAGTCGTAGCTCCTTCCTTCGCCGTTCCTGATAAACTGAAAAGTGTCCATACTACATTTCAGATAGCTGTGGTGATTCAACGAAAGCCGGCGATGGGATCGCGGTGCGCGTGCCAGCCTTGTTAGTCGGGCCCGGTCGGGGTGACCGCTCCGTATCTACTCGCCAGTGTGATGGCCAAGATGACACCCGCGATGAATCCCCCGCGAGGGTTTCCGAACGCCGACCCGATCGCGATGCAGCCTAATATTGTGACGAGGGCGATCGCGATGCTTTTCATAACAAGATCTCTTCGTCCCCTTTTCTACAGCCGACCCTTAACTTTATTCCGTCTCTTCGTTTCGGCAATCTCCGCTGACGGCGGTTCCAATTCCAGGAGATGATCCCCGGCATTGCTAGCTGTTGCTCCAGTGGGAAGAATGTCCCGTTCACTCGTTTTAGCAACATGGTCCGGTGCCTGCTCGGAATCCGGTTCGGGCTCGTTTCGGATGAGGCGCTGAATATCGTCTGCGACGGATGTCATTTCGCGGAGCGTCTTGGCGCGCCACCGCCGGTCAAGAAACTCAATACCTGGAGCGGCAAAAGCGAGTGCCGCCACAAACGCGAGAACGAATACGAGAACGCTCTTCGCAATCGCGGTCGCTACGAGCCCCACCAAGAGCGCGACGAACAGCCCGTAGGCAAATCCTTCAACCCGAGGGCTTGCAAGTCCTACCCGGCGTTGAAACGCGATGTGCTGATTTCCTTCCGCCGATCGAATCGTGAGAGTCGTCACGACGCCGAGAGCCGACGCGTGGCGCCACTCACGAGTCTTGCCCAGTTCTTCAGAAACTCCGCGGCCGTGCTGTCCTGTTGCCCCATAGGCTTCGGCGAGGTCATTCGTGTAGGCCTTTCGCAATCGATAGACCACAGACTCCCATTCCGAATCCGAGAGTTCGCCGGGAACGGTCCGCTCGACGAACACGTGCGTCTTGGTCTGGCCCACAATATCGCGAGTGGAGACCTGGTGGTCGGCTTCGTGCAGCGCCGCCCGCAGGTACTTAGGTGGAATGCCCGCGTCCGCAGCGATATGCTCGAGGTCGCGTAGCGTCAAGCCCGGCTTGTCGACCTCGTCTGTTAGGTGCAGCTCCGTCGCTCTTTTCAGAAGCGCCTGGATTTGATCTTCGCTAAAGGTACGCTCTGCCATGGACGCGGACGTTCGGCAACGACGGCGGAATCGGTTGACGCGAGAAAACGTTAATGGCGGACCAACGTTCCGGGCAAGTAGGTCGGAATGGATCGAACCAGCCGTCTGTGTCCGCAACGGTAATTCCCATGTCGGTTGTTAGGAGGGGCTCGACTCATCCATTAGTCTGGCCACGAGCCGGCGCAGCATGTTCATGTTGCGCGTCGTATTCGGTATTCCTCGTATTGCCTTTTCAAAACCTGAACGGAACAGAGGAGATTGGCTCAGCTTTCCGCGAATCAGCCAGTATATCTCCCGCTCCGAAAAGAGAAACGTATCCATCTCAGAGTGGAGACCGGCGAAAGTGTCCTGCAATTCCTTGCTTGCCGGAGAGCGAAGGAATATCACATACTGTGAGAACGTTGACGACGGTGATCCTGGAGCAACGGGCAGCGGGAACGTTGTTACGGCTTCCAGTTCGGGAGGTGTGCGAAGGAAGGTGGGCACATCGTATCCCAAGGAACGAGCAAGATGCCTTTCAATCTTGCTGGTCAAGCTGTTGATGCTCGTGGACCTCGACGTGAAGATCACGTTGCCACTTGCAATGTGCGTGGAAACGTCCTTGAGGCCAGCTTCCTCGAAAAGCTCTCGTAGTCGCTCCATCCTCACTCGATGTCCCCCGACGTTGATACCGCGAAGAAGAGCGACGTACTGTGGCATGCTATCACTTTCGTCTACGAGGCAACCCTCATATCGGCTATTTGACCAGGAGCATCTTTGTCGTCTGCGCCGTCGAACCGCCCAGCCTTAAGCATAAAGGAAAGTGTCGTTGCCGATCGAAAGGGATTGGCTGGGTTACCGAGATTCCTAACAAAGAGCTGCAACTGTTCTCGAAGTCTTGCGCCCCGCCTACGCTTGTAGCATGCGGACGATTCGGCCTGGACGCCGGAGCATTCGGGGAGCGTGTCGACGTGTCCGGCTAGACAGCAACGATCAAACGAGCGACTGGAAGCCACCGTACGCCATCCGTTTAGCATCAAAGCCGGAATTCGATGAATCAACGAGGTCCGCCATTCTTGGATCAACCGCGACCTTCTCGTTTGCGAGATCACGTGCCGCGCGAGAGTCGAACGACACCCAGCCGAAAACGACAACCTCATCGTCCGTCGCAGCAATGAGATCCGTGAACGAGCGCGTTCCCTCCAGGTACAGATCGTCACCGACGTATTCCCGGTAGTCGAGTGCGCCGTGCTCCTTCCAAATCTCGGCCACCGCTCCCACAACACGCTTGTACTCGTCCAGGCGAGCGCGCGGAATGGGAACAACGAATCCATCAACGTAATGAGCCATGCCTTGTCCCACAGTTGTTTTCTTTTGTCGCATGTAATCGCGCGACGAATTCTCGTTCGCTTGGTCGTCCGCCCCACCTTAGTCACAAGGCGGGCCTTATTGCAGCCGCAGAAAGCCACACGAACACTCAATCATGATAATAATTTACCTGTCTTTATGTTGACGTGACTTCTAAGTCGTGAATCTGTTTTGGGGCCTGCGATACTGCGATGCCTTTTTCGAATCGTCCTGTTACGCCCCTGGCATCGGTGGCGTCATGTCGCGATCACGCCACAACTCGCCGTGCCATTTGTCGACCCGCCACCGACGCCTACTCCAAAAGTATCGCCAGCTCCTCCACCGTCCGGCACGACTCAACCCTCGACCGCCACTCGTCGAGATCGGCCGACGCCTCCCAGAATTCGGGCATCCGATCTAGCCACGAAACCAACAGTCGTTTGACAACCGCCATCCCGGCTTCTTGGTCAAGCCTCCACACCTCAATGTCGACACGAATCGTGCGGTTCGTTAGCCGAGATAACCATCGATAAATTCCCGACTTCTCCTGCTTCGGTATCGCTGATTCAACCCGCCACAAGACAGCCGCACTGTCTATGACCGTCAGATCGGCGAAGTAACGGGTCACCCACAGGGCCAAGGCATTGCATTTCCCAAATTCCTCGGCCGACTGGTGCGGCACGATAGATCCGTCCTGGCCAAGACAAATCACCGGATATGAGAGGTCGCTGTGTTTCATCCGGCGGTCTTAGTGTCCCGTGGATTCAGGCGACGAACGGATTTCCCGGAGTCAGACAACGTGCGATGATCAAGTGGTCGATCTCTCGTCGGCCTCGACGTCAAATATAACGTCCATCGCTTCGACCACCTTGCGGTAGCCGAGTCGTTCGTAGATGCCAGTCGATGTCGGGTTGGCGAGATCGGCGTACAGAAAGCAGAAGCGTTTGCCTCCGTCGAGCAACAATTGACTGAGGTCCGCAACAAGCCCGGTCGCGTACCCACGACCACGCTCCTCCCGTGGCGTGTACACCCACCCTACGCGCGCACCATTCTCAGTGAACGCCACCGCGGCGGCCATCGATCTGGGTTCTCCATCGTCGATCCACAGATACATCGCTCCCTCGCGAATCAGGCGGCGGCCGAGCACCTCGGGATCCCCGGCCTGCACGTGACTGTCGCGGCGAAAGCCGATACCCCAGTGAATGATGAGTTGAAGATCGGCGTCGACGGCCTCCACCATCTGTCCTTGCACCTTGTTCGGCAGCGGATTCACCTCATCGAGACGATAGACACCTTGCCGCATTCCCTCGCTGTACCCCCCGCGGGTCAACTTCGACCATGCTTTAGCAAACTGCCGAACGGTATCGGTCGGCCCAAACGCCATGTCGAGTTCAGGAATGAGCGGCGCTATGGCTTTCGCAGCCACGATCGCCGCGTCGCCGGGCATCGCCGTCATGCCGAGCTTGTATGGAGGCGTCCGCCAGATGCAACCGACCACGGCGGCACCTTGCCGTCCGGTGTCTTCCGCACTTGCGCCAGGCACAGACCCGTCGGCGGCTGTCGACGCTGCAAGGCGATCGCCCGACGACCCAGACTCGATCCGCTCCACCACACCCAGCAGCATCGGCTCCCGATAATCGTGATCTCCACTTACGAGCCGGACGAGGATCCCCAACAGCACGTTGTTCTCGGCTTCTGCGGCAAGCAAGAACGGTAGCACACGCTCCGCATAGGACGCAGCATCGTCGAATGACCGAAATGTCAGGCTCATCCGCCCTTTACCTCATGGACATAGCCCAGCCACAGGATCCGCGCGGCCACCGAGCGCCATGGTGACCACGGACCGGTCAGCTTATCGATCCGCTCAGGCCGGGGTTTCTTCCTCAGTCGCTTGAGCCACATCAGCGCCGTATCCAACGCCAGATCTCCACGCGGCCACACGTCGGGCCGCCCCATCGCCGTCAGGAGGTAGATATCGGCGGTCCAACGGCCGACGCCTTTCATCCGGATCAACTGCTCGCGCGCTCCCTCGTCGTCCGCACGGTGCACACGCCGGAAGTTGAGCTCACCGTCCAGCGCTGCGGCAGCAATCCCGTGGATGTAGGTAGCTTTCTGGATGGAGAGCCCCATGGACCTGAGGTCGTCCACAGTCCGGGCGAAAACCGTTTCCGGCGTGACAGTATCCAATCCGCCTTCCAACCGCGCCCAGATCGCACGGCCGGAAGCCAACGTCACCTGCTGCTCGACTATAATTTGAGCAAGCGTTGCGAACCCGGCCTTCCGCAATCGAACGGGCGGTACGCCCTGGCGCTCCACGATGCCCGCAAGCCCCGCGTCCCGCTCACACAGGATCTCTACGCCACGCCTGACCGCCTTTGGCGTAAGCCGCCGAATCGGAACACCGGCGGATTCATCTGCTGGCGCATGACCCATCGCTACCGTAGGCCCAGCGCGTCTATACCCTGGTTGAACACGACGTCGACCGGTATGCCGGCCTCAGAAAGTCGATCCAGATCCGCCTGCAGCTGGTCACCAACTACGCCGTACTCCGCCACGAACGCACTCGCACCAGCATAATCACCGTCGCCCTGGTAGCGAAGAATCCGCTCGGTCAGAGCGTCCACGGCATCCTGCATCTTCTCGAAGTCGATGCTGTACGTGCCCGTCTCCTCGTCGCGCGAGAACGCGCCCATCTCCTCGAAGAAGTTGAAGCGGATCATGTTCGCCTTGCCGTGCGCGCTCGACGCTCCGAATCGAACCGACCTGAAAATGCCCGCAAGGAACGTCACGTAGTTGTCCATCAGATCGGCGTCGCCAAGCTCACCTTGTTTGTGCAGCTCGGTGACCATGTACAGACCGAGTATGTCGGCCTTGCCCTCCTCGAGTGCCGAGTACTGCTCGCGCAGCGCCTCCCGCACCGTGCCCTGATCATTTATCGTGTTCTTGATACCGAGCCCATGCGCCACCTCGTGAAACATGGTATTGGCAAAGAAGGCATCGAACGTGATGTGCTTCCGGAGATCCCTTGCAATCAGCTCCTTCGAGATTGGAACGAGAATTTTGTCGAACTTCGCCCGCATCGCATTTTTCAACTGAAGCCGTCGCGTGCCCTTCGAAAGTTGCACCTCCTCGTCGTTAGGGAGGTTAATCGCAATGGTCTTCGAGCCTGCGTTCGAGTCGCCCGCGTAGTAGACGGCGTCATATGCGTTGAGGTCGGAGTTCGAGCCAGGGGACTCCATCTTGTATTCGTCAGGCACCGGCAGACCTTCCTGCAGTGCGGGGAGGAACGCTGCATATTTCGCAAGCCGCTCGCTCCACTCCAGGTCCTTGATCAGAACGTATGACTCGGCGGCAGCCTTGTAGTTGAACAGCTCATCCTCGTAGACCTCGATCGGACCGATCACGACGTCGATCGGGTTGGTCTTCATGTCCATCCACGCGAGGTCGCTTGGCTGATATTCGTTCGACTCGAAGGCGTCAGCGCGGAGCTCGAGGTATGTTCGAAAACCGTCGTCCTCGGCGAGTTCGGCCGCCTCACGAAGCTTGGCTGCCGCGGCCGACAGCAACTCACCGTAGGCTTCGCTGTACGGAATCGCGACAAGGGCCCCGCTCTCGTCGCGACGAACGATCGTGTACAGCGATTTTAAGTCTTCGTTTTCGACAACCGCCGCTTCAAACTCCTCAGCGGTCATATCGGTCGGGTATAAGTTGGCGCCAGCCGGCCTGGGCCCGACTCCCTCGATGAACGGTGCGTTTCCGTCCAAGCGGTCCCATGGTCCGTAATTGATTTCGGCGAACTGTCGCAGCGCAGGATCAGAGATAGAGGAGAGCAGCTCTTCCTTGTCACCATAGGCCTGCAGCCAAAACATCTCGTCCATCGCATCCGAGGCCTCGATGAGCAACGGAATCATCGCGCGCTGGTTATCCGACAGATGACTCAGGTCAGCAGTAAGGGTGAACTCGGTATACTTGTCGAGCAGGTCGGAGGGCTGGCTTCCGACATACGAATCAGCATCCATGGGCTTGTTACAACCGGAAAGAATGAGTAGGCCTGCCGCAGCGGCCGAGATTATCCTGTTCATGAGGGGCGAATCGAGAATGATTACAGTAATTCGAGTCGAGGTTACCCCTTGCGATCCGGTCGCGCAACTGGTTTGCGGGGCTGCATCGCCTTACCGGCTCATATCCCGTGGGATTCCTCAGATACTTCGACGGCACTTCAAAAAATAGGGTCGTGAGCGTTCAGCGCAGACTGACTGCTCAAGCGCGGTCCCACCGCATCAACCCGCTACCGATTTCACGAATCCAAAGAACCCCTCCGACTCCAAATTCGCGATATCACGAGCCGCTTTCTCTCGCGAGTCGTAACGCCCGTAGTTGAGTCGAAAGAAGGTCTGTCCGTCGACCTCTACCTCGTGGATCCAGGAGCCGTCTACCTTGAGCTTGACAGTCTCCGCACCGTCAAGCGTCGAGAAGGATCCGAGCTGTATGGTAAATCCCGTGTTGCCGGTCCAGGTCTTGGCGCCGTACTCGGCGACCCGAATCGACGCCGCTTCATCACTCGCGCCCGGTGACCTTCCAGCAGTACTTTCGGGAACGGATCCAGGCGCGGAGGACGGGTGCACGACTCGCACCAATTTCTCGTCGCCCGAGTCCATTCCAATTGCCCTGGCGGCTCGCTCGGAAAGGTCCATGATGCGGTCTCCGGAGAATGGACCCCGGTCGATGATGTGGACATCAATGTGACGCCCGTTATCGAGATTGACGACGCGCACGTAGCTGCCAATCGGGAGCGTTCGGTGGGCAGCGACGAGGCGATCGGGCGCGTACAACGCACCGCTCGCGGTAACTCGCCCCTCGAGAATGTCTGGGTAGACTCCCGCGTAACCGCTTCCGTAGGAGGCGCTAGCAATGGACTCCGAGGGCTTGTCTTGACCGGACGCGGGTAGTGCGACCGGCAGTACAAGACACACGGCGGCAACAAAAGTCTTGAAGAAATGCATACCGCAAAAACGCCCGCCGAAATGACGAACGGATGATCTTGATTCGTGGGAGGTCGTGTTACGTTTGTCGGCTGACGTGTTCCCCGGCGCTGCCGACCGGAAGGCGTTCTGCCCTCACCGTCCGAACAGGGGATGGGCGGGACCGTCTGAACAGACTGCCTCATGGCAAGAACTGAGCCCCTGCAGGAACCATGTTCACAGGCCCAGCCGGCGTCTACATCGCAAGTCCGCCATCGACGTGAAGGACATGCCCGGTAATGTAGCCGGCCGCGTCGGAGGCGAGGAATAGGACCGCATTTGCAACGTCCTGAGGAGTAGCCGGGCGGCCGAGTACGACGCTGCCGAGCATCGCCTCCCGTGCCTCGTCCGAAAGGGCGCCGGTCATGTCGGTCTCTACATAGCCGGGCGCCACGACGTTGACGTTAATCCCGCGACTGCCCAACTCCTTGGCGAGACTCTTCGAGAATCCGATGATGCCGGCCTTGGATGCGGCGTAGTTCGTTTGTCCGGCATTTCCGGATACGCCCACGATGGAGGCCATATTGATGATCTTTCCGGAGCGCTGCTTCATCATCTGCCGATACGCGGACTTGCAGTAGTTGAAAACGCTTTTCAGGTTCGTGCCGATAACGGCATCCCAATCTTCCTCCTTCAATCTCAGGAGCAGCCCGTCTTTCGTAATTCCGGCGTTGTTGACCAGAATGTCGATAGAACCCCACTCGGACACCACCTGGTCGATGGTCTTTCCCGCTGCCTCGAAGTCGGCAGCATCTCCCTGGATTGCGAGGGCTTTGACGCCTTTGCCTTCGACCTCTGACGCCAAAGCGGCCGCTTCATCCGCCGATGAACGGAAGGTAAAAGCAACGTTGGCGCCCGCGTCCGAGAGGGCCTCCACAACGGCTCGTCCAATTCCTCGTGTGCCGCCTGTTACCAGTGCGTTCTTGCCTGATACTGTCATCTCATCCAGGTTTTATGCGGGCGTAATATCCGCCAGTTCGTCAAACTTTCCCGCTTGCGCGGTTGCAGCGTCCCTGCCCAACGTTCTTTTTGCCAGTCCGCTCAGGACCTTGCCCGCACCGACTTCAATAAACCGATCTGCGCCGGCCTCCTTCATGTGCTGCATGATCTGGGTCCACCGTACGGGCGATGTAAGCTGTTCCAGAAGTCGCCGGCGAATCTCCTCAGGGTCCCGGGTAGGCTCGGCCGTGACATTCAGATAGACGGGACAGGCGGGTGAACGGATCTCAAGAGAATCCAGAGCCTCGGCCAGTCCCGCTCGCGCATCCTCCATCAGCGGCGAATGAAAAGCCCCGCTGACCGGCAGTGCGATCACGCGTCTCGCTCCCCGTTCCCCGATCAGAGACATCGCTCGCTCAACGGCCGAAGCATCACCGGAAATCACGACCTGGTCCGTCGAGTTGAAATTAGCAGGTTGGACGACACCGTCACCTTCGGAGGTGACCTCGTCGCAGGCGCTCGTCACAGCCGCGGCATCGAGACCCAGAACAGCCGCCATTGCACCCTTGCGATCCGAACCGGCCCCCGCCATCAGGCGGCCGCGCTCACGGGCAATGCGCACACCGTCATCGAACGTCAGCGCGCCCGCTGCGGTGAGCGCGCTGTACTCGCCAAGGCTGTGGCCCGCCGCCATCGCCGGTGCAACCCCACGAGACTGAAGAACGGCCCACGAAGCCATCGAGTGGATCAGCAAAGCGGGCTGTGTGACGTCGGTCTGCTTCAAGGCTTCACCTTCGGCCTCGGCTTTCGACTCATCGCCACTGCCGAACATCACAGAGGCAATGTCAAAGCCCAAGACCTCGTTGGCGCGTTCAAAACGTTGGCGTGCTTCAGCGTAGCCATCAAAAAGGTCCTTGCCCATGCCGACATACTGGGAGCCCTGCCCCGGAAAAAGGATAGCTGTCTTCATCTCACAGTCGGTTCTGGTTCCGCGGCCTACCTAGCTGTCGCTGGTCGGCCGAATAGAGATTACTGCTTGCCGTCGTAGGCCCACTTGAGATAGGCAGCGCCCCACGTGAAGCCGCCGCCGAACGCGGCAAGGATGAGGTTGTCCCCCTGCCGGAGTTGGCTCTCCCAGTCGGCAAGGCACAGCGGGATGGTCGCCGCAGTCGTGTTTCCGTATCGCTCGATGTTGAGCATCACCTTCTCGGTGGTGATACCCATTCGATTTGCGGTCGCGTCGATGATACGGAGGTTCGCCTGGTGAGGAACAAGATATCGAACATCGTCACCGGAAAGACCGTTGCGCTCCATGATATCCGCCGCCGCGTCCGCCATCCCCTGCACCGCATATCTGAAGACGTGCCGGCCTTCCTGATGCAGGTAGTGCATTTTTTTGTCGACCGTCTCGTGCGTCGGCGGATTGAGGCTGCCGCCTCCGACCATGCACAAGAGGTCCTTCTGTGAACCGTCGCATCGCTCGAGGCTGTCGAGCAGACCGTAGCCGTCTTCGTTCGGTTCGAGCAGCACGGCGGCCGCACCGTCACCAAAGAGGATGCAGGTCGTGCGGTCGGTGTAGTCCGTTATCGTACTCATCTTGTCGGCGCCGATCACGACCACTTTCTGGTGTCGCCCCGACTCGATAAGGCTCGCACCCGTGCTGAGCGCAAACAGAAAGCCACTGCACGCGGCGGAAAGGTCGAAGCCCCATGCACGATCTGCACCGATGGCATCCTGCACGAGACAGGCCGTTGCAGGAAAGAACATGTCGGGCGTGACCGTTGCGAGTATGATCGCGTCGATCTCGGAAGGGTCAAGGCCCGACTTCTCGATAAGTGACTTCGCCGCCTCGGTGGCCATGAACGAGGTGGCCTTGTCTTTGTCGCGAAGAATGCGCCTCTCACGAATGCCGGTGCGGGTCCGGATCCATTCGTCGGACGTGTCCACCATCTTCTCCAGATCCGCGTTCGTCAGCCGCTCCTCCGGCAAATAGTGTCCAACGGCCGTAATAGCAGCCCGTGTCATGGTCTCCTCGCGAATCTGTTTAGGCTTCTACGACTCAGCGGCAGCGCCAAGCGCCTGCTGGATGGACCCGGTCACGTTGCGCTTAGCAACGTTGGCGGCGGCCAGAATCATGTTCTCGATGGCACGTACGGATGAGCCGCCATGTCCGATGAAGACGGTGCCGCTCACGCCGAGCAACGGCATCCCTCCGTATTCCTCGTAGTCGAATGATTTGTTGACGCCGCGAAGCACACCGCCAACCAGTTTCTGAGCATCTTCCCCAAGCGACTGCCGCTTCATCTCGCGCCCGATCAACTGCGGAATCACGGTTGCGATGCTCTCGCCCAGCTTCAGGATGACGTTTCCCACGAAACCGTCGCACACCACAATGTCCGCAGCATGCTCCATGACGTCGCGACCTTCGATGTTGCCGATGAAGTTGAGGCTGGGGTCGGCCTCAAGAAGTCCGTAGGCCTCCTTGGTCACTTCGTTACCCTTCGTACGCTCCTCACCAACGCTTAGAAGCCCGACCGTTGGACGCTCTTTCTTGACTACGCGCTCAACGTAGATAGATGCCATATCGGCAAACTGCACGAGGTGCTCCGGCTTGCAGTCGACATTGGCACCGACGTCTATTACGTAGCAGAATCCCGAAAGGGTAGGGTAGACACCAAGGATGGCCGGACGCGAGACTCCCGGGAGCCGCCCCAGGATGAACAGAGACGCGGCCATCACCGCCCCGGTGTTGCCCGCGCTCGCAAATGCGTCCGCGTCTCCGCTCTTGACGAGTCCAAGACCGGTATGAATCGAGGATCGGGGTTTTTGCTTCAGCGCTGCCGCCGGCGACTCATCCATCTCGATCACCTGGGGAGCCTCAACTACTTCGAGTGCTCCAGAGTCGGTGCCAGACAGAGATCCTATTGCCTCGTCCGATCCAACAAGGAGAATCTGGATGTCATCACCATGCTGCGAGGACACGTTGGAGGCGGCTTCGACCACCACCTTGGGGGCGTGGTCTCCTCCCATCGCGTCGACTGCTACTCGGATCGGCATGGCGACTTACCGGTCTTTCAGTTTATTGCAGGAACGTTCGGCTGCCCCTGCAATGTTCGTTAGTCGACCTCTGCACGTTCTACCACCTGCCGGCCACGATAAAAACCGCAGCTGGGACAGGCGTGGTGGCGCATCTTGGTGTCGCCGCAGTTCGGGCACTCCATGAGGTTCGGTGCCTCTACGCTGCTGTAGTATTTGGAGCGACGCTGTCTGGTACGGGCCTTTGAATGCCGTCGTTTCGGATTTGCCATCTTGAATGGACCGCAAGTCTAATTATTCAATAGCGGGTGCGAACGCACGACCGCCTGCTATAGTTCTCTGCAATGCTTATTTCCGAAGCCCCCGAAGGGCCTCCCAACGCGGATCAATCTCCTCTTCGTCGGCTTCGCCGAATCGATTCGGAATCTCGACGTCGTCGGCGCCAGGCGCGATCCGCTTCGTCGGCAACGCCAGAATCAACGTGTCGCGAACGGGTTCCGAAATATCAATGGTCCTGTCCGATGCTGCGTACGTGCGGACATCGTCCACCCCATCCATCCCCATATCGTCACGCGACGAAAAAAGCACGGCATACGAACCGGAGACGTCTTGGGTGAAGGGCTTCAGTGTACGATCGCAGACAAGCCGCGCCCTTGCATCAGCATCAAAGCGCACGAGTATCTGATCCGCGCGGACGTCCACCTCGGCTCGCACCTGCACGTTCGAGAAAACCTCAGGATCCAATTCCAGCTCTTCAGCAGGAGGCTCGAATTCGAGTCGATTAACGCCGCCCTTGAGCGATGCAATGTCGATGCGAATCATTTCCGAAGAAATCAGCACGCGTTGTTGAAGCCAAAGAAGGATAAGATAGCGCCCCACTGAACCGGCACATAATCAAAATTTGGCTAACGGCGAATCCCTTGACTGCGATTGAAGAAACGGTCGACACTGCGGCACGTGGCAGCCAGGGGCGAACGCGTTCGCGGTCAACCATCCGCCCGACAAGGAGTACTTGGTCACGACTTCAGTCAACTCCGAACTTCAAAGATGCGAAGCTGTGGCTGCGCCACAACGTACTGTGAAATCCAGAATGACTCGCTTGACCTTGCAGGGGGCAGTCGTTACTATCGAACAACCTCTACGGCGGTTCGCGTCATCGTTGCGTTGTAAAAGCGATCCAACATGACGACGGTTCCGAGTGCTCCTTTCTGGAGTGCGTCGAGTATCCGGCGATCGTCTCGCATCTTGCGACCGGACCCGAGTCGTCGTGTTGATAACTTGTTGAGAAGCTCGCCATAGCGCCCCGACACCAACGGGCACGCGGGCAGGGAAACTTTCGAGGCTTATGAGTCCGAATGCGCGGTGGGCGCCATCGGAGTTCGTAAGTCTTTTATTTTCAAAGCTTTGATTTTGTCGCCGTGATTTGTCCTGGCAGTCCGGGTCATCCTGTCTTCGTGCGTCGCGCGCTTCCTGACACGCGAGCCGATCGCGCAGCGCGAATTGTGAATAAGTCGTGTACACGCGTCGGGCAGGTTCAAAATCGGAGTAAGACCTATTTCATGCTCGGCCCTTCGACGTAGCGCGGGTGCGGCCCGCCCTGCCGCCAAGCGCCCTCGGATGTAGAGAAAGAAAGTATGACGCGGAAGCCTGACGAGGTTTGGAAGGAGTGTCTCGACACGTTTCGAGACGTTGTCGACCCGCCGAGCTTCAAGACCTGGTTTGAACCTGTCCGCGCGATGAGTCTGGAGACAGATGACGCGGGAGCAAAATTGACGGTGCGGCTTCCCAGTCCATTCTTTTACGAGTGGCTGGAGGCGCACTACCCGACGCTCATCCGGAAGACCATCACCAAGGTCCTCGGGCCAGAAGGTCGCCTTGTGTACGACGTCGTGATTGAACAGGGCGATCGATCGTCGGGCTACGGTGGATCGGGTATCAAGTTGCCCGCTCGCCCGACCGCATCCGAGGAGCAGACGAACGAGATGCGCGTCGACGCTAGACGGCAGGTCGATTCCGATCGTGGACCGGCTGCGCCGCTTCAGACCGGGCCGGATGACGGCAACGTCACGACGACGACGCACGTCATGTCGGCGGTCTACAGCAATCTAAACCCGAGCTATACCTTCGATCGGTTTGTTGAAGGCGACTGCAATCGGCTGGCACGCAGCGCGTCGGTGGCGATCGCGAAGCAGCCGGGCAAAACGAGCTTCAACCCCTTCATGATCTATGGCGGCGTCGGGCTCGGCAAGACACACCTGATGCAGGCGATCGGCAACTACGCAAAGGCAAATGATCCGCAGTACCGCATTCTGTATGTCTCAAGCGAACGCTTTACGACGGAATTCGTCCAGGCGATCCAGCACAACCGGGTAAGTGACTTCACGGTGTTCTACCAAAGCGTCGACCTGCTTGTCATTGACGACGCACAGTTCTTTGCCGGCAAGGAAAAGACGCAGGAGGAGTTTTTTCACATTTTTAATGCCCTGCACCAGGGAGGAAAGCAGATCGTTCTCTCGGCGGATCGGCCGCCAAGAGATATTGAGGGCATCGAGGAGCGACTGCTGTCGCGGTTTCAGTGGGGCCTCGCAGCGGACATGCAGCCGCCCGACCTCGAGACGCGGATCGCGATCCTCAGGCGTAAGGCAGAGGACGACGGGCTCGCGATTGATCACGACGTAATCGAGTTCATCGCGCACAACGTGAAGAGCAACATCCGTGAACTGGAGGGCGCGCTCATTCGACTCCTGGCGTTCTCGACGCTGAACAAGCGCGACATCGAACTCGTGATGGCAAAGGATGTGCTGCGAGACCTGGTCAAGGACAGCCGTATCAACCTCACGATCGACGAGCTCCAGAGTGTCGTCTGCGACTACTTCCAGATTCCGGTCGATCTTGTATGCGCCAAGACCCGCAAGCGCGAAGTAGTCCGTGCACGCCAGGTCGCGATGTACTTCTGCAAGGAACTCACCCAGCATTCCCTGAAGACGATCGGGCTGCATTTCGGGGGCCGTGATCACTCCACAGTAATCCACGCCAACCAGTCGGTCCACGATCAGATGGAGACGGACACCAATTTCCGCGACATGATCGAAGAGCTCCACCATAAGATCGACTTGCGGAGCCGGTGAACGACAGTAGTATTCCGCCCGCATGAGGCGACGACCGGGGCGCAACGGGCTGCCGCACGCTAGTGGCTGCCGCCGGCAAGTGGCTGTCAGGCGCAACGATCTGTTACGAGCTCGCTCGCACCGCCAGTTCGGCAGGCGAATTTTCCAGTTACTTCGCCGTCCCGCGGTGGATCAGGGCACATCTTTGTCGTATGTTTTTTCGACGCCTAGCTAGTCATCAAAACCCGGGTTTCAGCCCATGAAGTTTACCGCGTCGAGCGCCGAACTCCTCAAGGCGCTTACTACTGTCAACGGCGCCGTCCCTTCGAAGAGCACGCTTCCGATACTGGAGTGCATCCTGTTCGACCGGTCTTCGGACCGCTTGCGCCTCAGCGCTACCGACCTCGAGATCTCGATTGTTCAGGACCTACCCGTCCAGTTTGAAAGCAACGGCACCTCGGAGAAGGCGCGTGTCGCTGTACCCGCCCGCCGACTGCTTGACACGCTTCGCGCGCTGCCGGATCTGCCGATTCAATTCGCGGCCGACGACGAGCACAACGTGACGCTGCGCACCGACCAGGGCGTCTATAAGATGGTCGGGCATGATGGTGCGGATTACCCGGCGCTGCCCGAGATGAACGGTGATCTCGAGATTTCAACCACGGGCGCCGTGCTTCAGAGAGCCGTACACAAGACGAGCTTCGCGGTGAGCAAGGACGCACTTCGTCCCGCCATGATGGGCATCTACTTCCAGATCAAGGGCAGCCAAAGCAGGGCGGTCGCTACGGACGGCCATCGTCTTGTCCGCCTGACTCTTTCCGAGCTCAAGAGCAGCAAGAGTACCAATTTCATAGTCCCTGAGAAGGCCATGACGCTCGTCGGGCGAGTCGCGAAGGATGAGCCGTGCACCATTCGGATCGACGGAGGCTACGTCGGCTTCGACTTCGGGGATTCCCAGGTGCTCGCTCGCCAGATCGATGAGGCATATCCGAACTATGAGGCTGTCATTCCACACGAGAACGATCGTAAGTTCGTGGTCAATCGGGACGCCATGCTCGCGGCAGTCAAGCGCGTGGGCCTGTATAGCTCCAGCATGACAAACCAGATCAAGCTGTCGCTCGATGCCAAGCAGGTCGAGATTTCGGCTGAGGACATCGAGCGCGCGAGTGAGGCGCGCGAGACCGTTCTCGGTGAGTACGAAGGAGAGCCGATGACCATTGGCTTCAACGCATCTTACCTTACCGAGGTGCTGTCGAATGTCGACTCGGACGAGGTGATCATGGAATTCAGCTCTCCGAATCGCGCGGGCGTGGTGACGCCGCAGGACCAGCCTTCCGGAGAGGAGATGCTGATGCTGATTATGCCGGTGATGCTCAGCACGTACGCCTGAGCCAAAGCGCTTCGGGGTTTGACTCGGACATCACCTCACCGCGCCTCTTCCAGTAGGCATCGCAAAAGATCGTCTGTCCGCAGCCGCTCCAGCGCCTTGTTCATGTAAGCGCGCACGGTCGGCTTGGACTTGCCCGTGGCCACTGAAATGCACTCGTAATCCTGGTCCTCCACGAGCCTCATCGTTGCGACGACCCGGAGAAAGGCGGGCAGACGGCTGATTGCATCTTCGACCGATCGTCGAACACGCGCACCGTCCATTCTTGACTCCATCTGACGCTCGGCGTCGTAACTCAGATCGGCCTCCTTGACTCGTCTCACGGCCGGACGCGATCTCTTGTAATTCAGATAGGCGTTCCGGCCGACCACCGACACCCAGCTCGCGTAGGACCCGGGGTCCTGGACGGAGTCGCGGCCGGCTTCTACCCGTATGAGGGCGATCGACAGAACGGCGTCGGCATCGCAAACGCGCGCGTTGTGATCCTTGTCAATCAGGCTATCGACTACACAGCGGAGCTGCCTGTAGGTCCAAACCGCCAGTTCGACCTCTGCCTCCGCACTCCCGTTGCGGGCATTCTCGAGCGATTTACTGGCCATAGAGCGCCGGGGCCAACCGCTGCAATCGGCTAGGGCCCTCTCTCCGCGACCGTGAATTCCGGTTCCAATCGGACTCTCCATTCGGCTTTTTGACCCATCATAGATCCGCGTACCGGGCGCGGTCAAAGGCTCTCACGTCATGGAATCGATCAAATTTTTGGGAAAGACGTGCTGCATGGGAGCGTTATTTGTTCGGATACGTCCGCCGATGCAGCAGAACCTCTCCTTACCCGCCCATGAAGGGTATATGCACAAATCATTCATTGTGATCGGGCGAGGATGTGCGTAAATTAGCGGGCTGTCCTTGGAACGCGGTGGCGAACGCTGCCGCGCCCGGATCCAGCGCTAAAACAAGGGTTTGCGCGGCCCGTCCGCGGCGCACCCGAAAGGAATAACAGGATTTATGAACGTTCAGAGCTATAAGACTGTCAGCGCCAAGCCGGCCGACGTCGAAAGAGCCTGGTGGATCGTTGACGCAGACCAGCAGGTGGTCGGACGTCTTGCGTCCCGGGTTGCCGCGATATTGCGTGGCAAGCACAAGCCGTCTTTCACCCCCCACGTGGACACGGGGGATTTCGTGGTTGTGGTAAACGCAGACAAGGTGCGGTTCTCCGGGTCGAAAGAGACCAGTAAGACGTACTTCAGTCACAGTGGATACCCGGGCGGCGTGCGCGTCCGCAGCCCGCGAGACATGCGGTCGTCCAAGCCCGAGTTCATCGTCGAGAACGCCGTCCGCGGGATGCTTCCGAAAGGACCCCTTGGCAGGCGAATGCTGAAGAAGCTGAAGGTGTACGCGGGGGCGGATCATCCCCACGAGGCACAGAAGCCGTCCAAGCTCGAAGTCTAGATCTACCGAATAACCAAGAAGAATGGTAGCACCTGTTCAATACTACGCGGTTGGCCGCCGTAAGACGTCCGTTGCCCGCGTATATCTCCGCCCCGGCAAGGGCAACGTCGTCGTCAACAAGAGGAACGTCGAGGAATACTTCCCGCTCCTGACTCGTCGCCGGCAGGCCCTGGCGCCGTTTCGCATTACCGAAACAGACGGCCAGTTCGATGTAGTCGTAAACGCCAAAGGTGGCGGGCTAACCGGACAGGCGGAAGCGGTCCAGTTGGGTATCGCGCGGGCGCTCGTGGAGTATAACGAAGAGCTACGCAAGCCTCTGCGCGACGCGGATCTGCTTACGCGCGATCCCAGAATGGTCGAGCGCAAGAAGTACGGCCAGCCGAAGGCTCGCAAACGCTTCCAGTTCTCGAAGCGATAGGCCCGTCCGTCGATCGGAGCACGAAACTCCGCCTGGCTGACTAGTCATTTAATCACGCATACAGCCCGTCGCGACGCTGGGTGGCCGCACGTCGGTCTCGCGTCAATCGATACGACGGCTGTAGAGGAAACAACCCTAAAGACAATGGAAACGAAAGAAAACACGAGTCGCGCCTCGATCGAGGAGCTACTCAAGGCCGGCACTCACTTCGGCCACCTGACCAGTCGCTGGAATCCCAAGATGCGTTCCTATGTGTTCATGGAGCGCAACGGGATCCACATCATCGACCTGACGCAAACGCAGACGATGCTCGATGAGGCGGCCGATGCGGCGACCCGATTTGCCGCGCAGGGGAAAACGATCCTGTTCGTCGGCACAAAGAAGCAGGGCCGCGACATCCTGCGGAAATACGCCACGGAGTGCGATATGCCCTACGTGGTCGAACGCTGGCTTGGCGGCACGCTCACGAACTTCCAGACCATCCGCAAAAGCATCCGTCGTATGGAGGACCTCGCCAAGATGGAAGAGGACGGCACGATGGATCAGCTCAAAAAGAAAGAGCGGCTGATGAAGTCGAGAGAGCGCCAGAAGCTGGAGAAGGTCCTAAGCGGAATCTCCAACATGGCGCGTCTGCCCGGTGCCATGTTTGTGGTCGACATCAATCGCGAACACATCGCCGTCAAGGAAGCACAGAAGCTCGACATCCCCATCATCGCCATGGTCGACACCAATTGCGATCCGGACCTTGTCGATTTTGCCGTGCCCGCAAACGATGACGCCATCAAGTCGATCGACCTTGTGGCCGGCGTCATCAGCCGCGCCATCTCCGAAGGAGCAAAGGAGCGTGAGGTGAAGAAGGCCACCGAGAAGGCGGCCAAGGAGAAGATCGAGCAGGACAAGAAGGCGGCCGAGGCGCAGGCCAAAGCCAAGGCCGAGGCAGACGCAGAGGCAGAAGCCGAGACCAAGACCATGGCCGAAACGGAGTCCGAAGAAGCGTCTGCGGAGACCGAATAGAACCCGTTTTGTCATGGAACCCGAGTCCGGTTCCCACCAGACCAAGGTATACGAGATTGAACACGAAGATAATGGCTATATCAGCGAAGGACGTAAAACGACTGCGGGACACTACCGGTGTCGGTATGATGGACTGCAAGAAGGCTCTCGAGGAGACAGGCGGTGATTTCGACGCCGCCATCGAGCTGCTCCGCAAGAAGGGGCAGAAGGTCGCGGCCAAGCGAGCCGATCGCGAAACAAAGGAAGGCGTCATCGTCGCCCGGACGTCCGAGAACGGCAAGACGAGCGTTCTCGTTGAGGTGAACTGTGAGACTGATTTCGTGGCGCGCAACGACGATTTTCAGGACTTTGCCGGCGAGATTGCGGATCTGACGCTCGCCAGCCTGCCGGCTGACGTCGAAGAGCTATCCCGACTCAAGTTGGCTGATGGCCGGACCGTTGAGCAAGCCGTGTCGGATATGACCGGTAAGATCGGTGAGAAGATTGACGTACGGCGGATGGCGGTCGTTACCAGCGACGCCGGAAAGGCTGTCTCGTACATCCATCCTGGTTCGCGACTCGGCGTGGTAGTCGACGTGGCGGGCGACGGTAAGACCGACGACGTTGGTCGGGACGTGGCGATGCAGGTCGCGGCGCTCAATCCGGTCGCGACTGTTCGCGACGAGGTGCCGGAGGATGTCCAGCAGAAGGAGATGGAGATCGCTCGCGAGGCTGCACGCAATGAAGGCAAGCCGGACCAGATCCTGGACCGCATTGCCCAGGGCAAACTCGAGCGTTACTTCAAGGACCACGTGCTCGTCGAGCAGCCGTTCGTCAAGGATTCGTCCAAGAGCGTTGGCGAGCTACTAAAAGAGACGAACATTGAGGTTAACGGCTTCGTCCGATTTGCTCTCGGAGACTAATGGGGTTTGCACGGACCTCGCGCAGGGCGTCGGCATCCGGCGCCCTGTTTTTTTGTGCCGTCCCGGGACCGGGTCCCAAATTGCAAAGCAAGGCCCGGCTCGTTAGCTTTCGCCAGCATTTTCACGTCGGTTAACATGTCGGATACGGGGAACAACCTCGCGTTGCATTACAAGAGAGTCCTGCTGAAGTTGAGTGGCGAAGCCCTCCTGGGCGAGAAGAGCTTCGGAATCGATGAGAAGATCCTGAACGAGTACGCGGGGGAGATCAAGAGCGTAGTTGATGCCGGCGTAGAGGTCGCAATCGTGATCGGTGGCGGCAACATCTTCAGAGGAGTCAACAACGCGTCGAATGGGATGACGCGCGCCCACGCCGACTACATGGGCATGCTGGCAACCATGATCAACGCGATGGCTCTTCAGGACGCGTTGGAGCAGGCCGGGGTCTACACTCGCCTGCAGTCGAGCATCAAGATGGAGCAAATCGCGGAGCCCTTCATTCGGCGACGCGCCATGCGGCATCTCGAGAAGCGGCGCGTCGTCATTTTCGGTGCCGGAACCGGCAATCCGTACTTCACCACCGATACAGCAGCCGCACTTCGGGCCCTCGAAATCGACGCTGACGTGATCCTCAAGGGCACGCGCGTAGATGGAGTGTTTACTACCGACCCCGAAAAGGACCCGAACGCACAACGTTTCACTACGATACACGGGAACGAGGTCATCTCGAGAGACCTTAAAGTGATGGACATGACGGCGTTCACTCTCTGTCGCGAGTCAGACATGCCCATCATCGTGTTCAACATGAACGTGCCAGGCAACCTGAAGCGCGTAGTCAGCGGAGAAAGCGTGGGCACTCTGGTCCATTGGACGGATGATCCGCCCCGACGCGCAGACGCCGCAACAGCTTGATCCATTACAACATCTTTCTGACAATATGCTTGACGACAGTCTGAAGCTGATTCTTGAGGAAGCCTCGGAGACCATGGACAAGGCGCTCGAGCACCTGCGCGGTGAGCTGACCACGATTCGCGCCGGGCGCGCGTCACCCGCGATGCTGGAGCAAGTCAAGGTCGATTACTATGGTACACTGACGCCCCTAAACCAGATGGCAAGCGTCGGCGCTCCACAACCCGACCTTATCGTCATCCAGCCGTGGGACGCGTCCGCTCTGCAGGAGATCGAGAAAGCGATCATGTCCTCCAACATGGGCTTCAACCCATCCAACGACGGAAGCGTCATCCGAATTCCGGTCCCGCCCCTTTCGGAGGAGCGGAGGAAGGACCTGGTGAAGACTGCCCGGGCGCGTGGTGAAGACGCGAAAATAGCCGTTCGAAACATCCGGCGGCACGCCAAGGACGACATCAAGACCACGCAGGAATCCGAAAACCTGCAGGAAGACATGCGGTTTGAGGCTGAAGAAAAGCTGCAGGAACTCACCGACAAGCATGTTGAGAAGATCGACGCCTACCTTGACCGCAAGGAAGCGGAGATCATGGAGGTCTGATCGGCCGATCGCCGATCTCAACAGGATATTGTCAGCAACTTTCGGCCGCGTCGCCCATATTCAATTTCGCCGGAGAGGTGCCCGAGTGGCTTAAGGGGCACGCCTGGAAAGCGTGTGTACCTCTATCGGGGTACCGTGGGTTCGAATCCCACCCTCTCCGCTGCGGCGAGTGCCGGGGCTCCGCCCCCGGTGGCTCGCCGGCGACTGACCGGCATTCCAACCTCACGGGTCTCAACGCCAGATGATATCAAGTATGACCGGCTTCGGCCGCGGCAACCTCGAATCCGACCGATTGTCCATCACGGTCGAGATCAAGTCGGTCAACAGCCGCTTTTGTGAGGTCTCGGTGCGGGGACCCCGAAGCATTTCCGAGCACGAAATCGAGATCCAGAATCTTGTCAAGCAGGCCATCCCCAGAGGCCGTATCTCGGTTCACGTCCAGATCGACCAGACGTCCGGAATGGATGCGAGGATCGAGGTGAACCGGCCGGCAGCGGTCATGTATCGGGATGCCCTCAAAACGTTGTCGGACGAACTCGAACTCGACAGCGCCGTTCGGCTCGAACACCTTCTTCGCTATCCCGAGGTGATCGAACGCAACGAGTCGACCGGAATCGACCCGGAACAGGAGTGGCCGCTTGTCCGATCGGCGACGGAGGCAGCGATAAGTGAGTTGGCGGCAATGCGCCTGCGAGAGGGAGAGGCTCTTCTCGCCGATCTTCATCAGCGGCTTGACGCCATCGAGGAACACCTCGCTGCCGTAAACGAGCGGGCGCCCCAGCGCGTCGCCGACGCCCGGACGCGATTGACGGAGCGTATCACTGAACTCGTCGATGAACAGCGGGTGGACGCCGATCGTCTTGAATTCGAGATCGCGTTGCTGGCGGACAAGCTTGATGTCAACGAAGAAGCCGTTCGGCTTGCCTCGCACATCGAACTCTTCCGTGAGGCGCTTCAGACGGACGAGCCCATTGGCCGGAAACTCAACTTCATCGCCCAGGAGATCAACCGCGAAATCAACACCATCGGCTCGAAATCAAACGACTCTGAGCTGGCCCACATCGTTGTCAGCATGAAGGAAGAGCACGAAAAAATCCGTGAGCAAGTCGACAACGTCCAATAGCTCCTCCGATACCGGCCGCAAAATAGTCGTGCTCACGGCCCCAAGCGGTTCCGGGAAGACCTCCATTGCTCGGCGGCTCCTTGAATGGATCCCGGGACTGAGTTTTTCCGTGTCGGCAACTACCCGGAGGCGAAGGCCGCACGAGCGTGACGGCGTTGACTATCACTTCGTCAGCACGGCCGAGTTTGAGCGCCTCAGGCAAGCCGGTGACCTTCTTGAATATGAGGAGGTGTATCCCGGGCGGTTTTACGGAACGCTTCGTTCCGAAGTCGAACGCAGTGCGCAGAGCGGGCCCGTGTTGCTGGATGTCGAGGTAAAAGGGGCCGCGAACGTGAAGAGAGCATTCCCGGTGGAGAGTTTCGTGGTGTTTGTGAGCCCTCCCTCAATGGAGGAGCTGGAGAGGCGCCTGAGAGCGCGGGGAAGCGAGGACGACGATTCCTTTCGGGAAAGGATGGATAGGGCTCGCCATGAAATCAAGTACGTAGACACCTTTGATGCGGTCGTCATAAACGACGATCTGGAGCGCGCGGCTAACGAAACACTCGAACTTGTCCGATCGTTTCTGCAAGCACCCTCGCCGGAAAGCGGATTACCGAGCCGTGCGGACAGGGCGTCTGCAGCGGCTGGCGAGGATCCGGAATCCAAATAGCGAGCTACGGAGCTTCGACTCCCGAACTTTCACGATGGCGGATAAGACACGCGATCACAAGCCTGCAACAGGTTAATCATGAGCCTCGGCGGCAAGCATATCATCCTCGGAGTCACCGGCGGCATCGCGGCCTACAAGTCTGCCGAACTCGTGCGGCTCCTGAAAAAGTCTGGCGCCGAGGTACAGGTGTTGATGACATCAGATGCAGCGCGCTTCATAACACCGTTGACGCTCGGCACGCTGTCGGAGAGGGAAATCCTGAGCGAGATCTTCCCGGAGAACGAATCCGGTAGCTGGACGAAGCACGTAAACCTCGGTCTCTGGGCCGACCTGTTCGTGATTGCTCCGGCGACGGCTCAGACCATCGCGAAGCTGGCTCACGGGATGAGCGACTCTATGTTGACCGCGACGGCGCTTGCAGCGCGGTGCCCGCTGCTGGTCTGTCCGGCTATGGACCACGACATGTTCATCCACCCGGCTACGCAGCGCAATCTCGAAATCCTCGAGAGCTACGGCTATCGTATCATGGCGCCCGAGCACGGCGAGCTGGCGAGCGGGCTGATCGGACATGGACGGCTGCCGGACCCTGCATCGATCGTTAGTCGGATCAGTCGAGAGCTTGCGGGGGTCGAGAAGAACGGACCGCTGGCAGGACGAACCGTGCTTGTCACCGCAGGCCCGACGCGTGAACCTATCGACCCCGTACGATTCATCTCCAACCACTCGTCGGGACGTATGGGTTTTGCTGTGGCCGAGGTAGCCGCAGACCGGGGTGCGAAAACAATCCTCGTTACCGGGCCCACGCGGTTGGAAACCCCTAAAGGGATCGAAAGAATCGACGTCACCACGGCTGGCGAGATGTTCGCCGCTGTCGATCAACATCGAAATGCGGACATCGTCGTCATGACGGCGGCCGTGGCCGACTACACGCCGGCTGAGCCGGCGGACCACAAGCTCAAGAAGTCGGAAGAGCAGGTACACCTGCGGCTCAAAAGGACGACCGACATCCTGCAAGAACTCGGCAAGAGCCGTCGAAGTGGCCAGGTGCTGGTAGGTTTTGCACTCGAGACGAGGGACGGCCTTGCCAACGCCCGCGTAAAACTCAAGAGCAAGAACCTGGACTTGATCGTCCTGAATAACCCGCTGGACGAAGGGGCGGCCTTCGGGCACGAGACGAACCGCGTAACCCTTCTGTATCGAAACGGCACGGAAGAGGCGTTGGGGAAGATGTCCAAGCTCGACGTCGGGCGGGTGATTTTGCAGCGCGTGGAAACAATGATGGTGGCGGAAGCCACTCCGTCAGAGTAAAGCAAAGGCTCAGAACAGGCCGCTAACCCACGCGTAAGCTCATCGTACCGGCCCGTCTCTGTTGACGGTTCATCTCGCAAACGTGACTACTACTGAGTTTCACCCGGGCCACTTGTTCTCCACCTAGCCCTCGCACTGACGATTCATCAACGCTAACCCACAGGTGCAGGCCTTAAGTGTGGATAATCCTGTGAGCAACTTCACGTGTGAGTTGAATGAATGTTGTTGAGTCGCGCGCGCCCGAACGGTAGTTTGGCAGTCCCCCCTGAAAGCGCGCATACGCGCGAGCAGACTGATGGACAAGACCCACCCACCACGCATTTTCTTGCACCAGATCCGGAGCGCAATTGAGCACGAGATCATGCTGGGCGGCCCACACGTAGTTATGGATGGCCCGAAATCAAAAGTGCTTGATCCGGAGCCTGCAACACAGCTGATGCCTGAAACACAGTTGACGCCTTCAACACAGTCGGAGCCTGAAGCACAGTCGGGGCCTGCAAGACAATCGAAGCCCACGCCGATAGAGGCGAAGCCAACATCGGTCATGCAATCTTCGGTAACCACAGCTGCGGAACGGTTTGAGGCACTCATCCCCGACGACTCACCGCTTCATTCGCTCAGGTCGCTGGCGGAAGTCGAGGTCTGGGTGGCCGAATCGGTGTTGATCCCGCTCGACGAAGCGCGCCTCAACCCGGTGTTCGGAGTGGGCGATCCGAAGGCCGACCTCATGGTCATCGGCGAGGCGCCGGGGGCAGAAGAGGACCGCCAGGGAGAACCATTCGTCGGTCGCGCCGGCCAGCTTCTCAACCAGATTCTTGAAGCCATCGGATTCGCGCGAAGCGACGTCTATATCGCCAACATCCTGAAGAGCCGTCCTCCCAACAATCGGGATCCCCTGCCCGCAGAGATCGAGGCCCACATCCCAATCCTCCACAAGCAGATCTCTATCATTCGCCCGAGAATTATCCTGTGCGTAGGCAAGACGGCCGGAAACTCGCTGCTCGGCCGGAAGGGATCACTGAAGTCGCTTCGCGGCACCTTCCACGACTACCATGGCATCCCCGTCATGGTCACATATCACCCGGCAGCGCTGCTCCGAAACCCGCACTGGAAGCGACCGACCTGGGAGGATGTTCAGAAGCTGCGGGCGATGTTCGACAAGCTGACCAACGGCGCGAGTCGCCCCGAAAGCGCCAATGGCTGATCACGAAGACCAAGGCAGAATCCGCCTCGAGGACGAGTCTCCACCTGTGCTTGCGGCAACGCCGCGTCGCGCAAGAAACGGAGGCACGGCCATGTCGGCCGGTCCGATTCGGGGTGGACGCATTCCCCCGCAGGCCGTCGAAATCGAACGCGCCGTACTCGGAGCCATGCTCATCGAGAAGGAGGCTATTCCGCGGGTCATAGAGATTCTGCCGCCGGACGCCTTCTACACCAGCCAACACCAGCGAATCTACGACGCCATCGTTGCCCTCTTTGAGCGCGGTGATCCCGCCGACATCATCACCGTCGGCCAGGAGCTGCGTCGCCAGGGCTCGCTGAAACAGGTAGGTGGCGACGCATACGTCACTGAGCTCACTGAGCATGTGGCGTCAGCGGCGAACGTTGAATATCACGCTCGGATCATCACCGAAAAGTCGCTGCTTCGCAAGCTTATCGAGACGATGACGGACCACGTGGGCGACGCCTACGACCCGTCCGCTGATGCCTTCGAGTTGCTGGACCAGGTAGAATCCGACATCTTTAAGATCTCGGACACGCAGTTGCGCCGGGCGGCCACGTCGATGAATGACGTCCTCAAGGAGACGCTGTCCAACCTTGAGGCGATACATGGGCGAGAGAGCGGGATCACGGGCGTGCCGACCGGCTTTCGTGCGCTTGACGCGCTTACGGGTGGATGGCAGAAGTCGGATCTCATCATTATTGCGGCGCGTCCCTCGATGGGTAAGACTGCCTTTGCCCTTGCCATGGGCCGCAACGCCGCGCTGCATCCGAAGGAGCCGATAGGCGTCGCCATCTTCTCGCTGGAGATGAGCGCCGGGCAGCTCGCACAGCGCCTGCTCACCTCGGAAGCGCGCGTAGACGCGCAGGCCGCACGGACCGGACGCCTCAGCGACGACGACTGGCCGAAGCTTGCGCGCGCCGCGGGACGACTCTCGGCCGCCCCGGTCTTCATCGATGATACCCCCGGGCTCTCGATCCTCGAGCTTCGCGCCAAGGCCCGACGGCTCAAGGCGGAGCACGACATCGGGCTGGTCGTCGTCGATTACCTGCAGCTCATGCACGGCACAGCAGCTGTCCGAAATGCCAACCGGGAGCAGGAGATCGCGCAGATCTCACGATCCCTCAAATCACTGGCGAAGGAAATCAACGTACCAGTGATCGCGTTGTCGCAGCTGAGCCGGGCCGTCGAAACAAGAGGTGGCGATCGCCGGCCCCAGCTCTCGGACCTGCGCGAATCCGGATCGATCGAACAGGACGCAGACGTGGTTGCGTTCATCTACCGGGCCGAGCGGTACGGCATCACGGTCGACGAACACGGCAACTCAACGGAAGGCCTGGCAGAAATCATCATCGGCAAGCAACGCAACGGCCCGGTGGGCGATGTGCGACTCGCGTTCGTCCACCAGCACGCGCGCTTCGAGAACCTCACAACGTATTACGCAGGGCCGGCACAGCAACTCGAGGCCGGCGACGACGATGACGGACCTCAGGCACTTCCGCCAGTAGACGCTCCGTTCTAGATCCTGCCGGAGCTGCTGGGTGTTCGGCGCTAGCACCCAAGCCGGAACGCGCACTGACGAACGCAACGCATCTTGACCGGCACGCATCGCGACAGCCCCAGCCCTCTCATGAACAGCCTTCTACTCCCGAATACCCGGCGGCAGCTGCTGTCCGAGCTTGATCGGTTTTGCCTCTTTCGAACGCAGCTTGAGATTCAGCATTTCTACGAACACCGAGAAGGTCATCGCAAAGTAGATGTAGCCCCGCGGGATGTGGAAGTCCAGCCCTTCGGCCATCAACGCCACGCCGACCATGAGCAGGAACGACAGCGCGAGCATCTTGACCGTGGGCCGCTTCTCGATGAACTCGGATATCGCGCGGGCTGAGACCATCATGATAATGATGGCTATCACGACTGCGGTGATCATCACCCAAAGCTGCTCCGCCATACCGACGGCGGTAATCACGGAATCCAGCGAGAAGACGAGGTCCAGAAGCAGAATCTGGAAGATCACGTTGCCGAACGTCGCCCTTGCCACACCTCCTTTCTCATGCTCCTCGACCTCCTCGAGCTTCGAATGGATTTCGTGCGTGGCCTTGGCCAGCAGAAAGAGGCCTCCTCCGATAAGTATCAAGTCGCGACCGGAAAGCTCATACCCGATGACCGTGAACAGTGGCTCGGTAAGACGCATGATCCAGGTGAGCGACAACAACAATGCGACGCGCCCGAAGAGGGCCAGTCCGAGACCTATTACCCTCGCGCGCTCTTGCTGCTCGGCCGGAAGTTTGGCCGACAGTATCGAGATAAAGATGATGTTGTCGATGCCGAGAACGATCTCCAACGCGGTAAGCGTGGCGAGTGCGATCAGGGCTTCGGGGTCGGCTAGCCAGTCCAATCGTCAGGGGGTGGGGTCCGTCGAATAGCGCGCGGGCAATTTAACCGGGACGGGGTCACCCAGACAAGCGGGGGCGGGTGTGGTTTTCGCGGACTCGTGCCCGCGGCCTTCTCTTCTTGAATGCTGCGCTTTTTTTACAGCGCTAGGCCAGAGCTCGGGAATCGGCGCTTACGCCATTGACGCTACGCAGCCCGCGTCTCGCGGGTCTTCTCGTTGGAATCGGTATCCCAATAAGGAACATCGTCCGCACCGTGAAACAGATCAGCGGCGCGGCGGCACAACTGCATGATTTCAGCCTGGATTTCGACGTGGCGCGTCCAGCTTTCTTTCGTGCGAACCAATGTGCACGACTCTTCAACCAGGGCTTCAATCCTGTCGATTAGCTCTTTCTTAGTTGCTTCCCGATTCATCAATTTATCCGATTCCGATTGTCGATAGCTCACACAGATGGGATGCGAACTCGATCCTTATATCGGCCAACCGAGAAGCGTATTTAAGCTGAACGCGTGGAAGGGGTTACCGCCTGCTGACAGTGCGGTTTTTGGACTAAAGCAAAGGCCTGGCGCCCCAATCCGGCACCAGGCCTCGAGCCAATTGGCATCATGCGGCGGACGCTGTTTTTGCGTCTCGGTGCAATTATGTAATTGCAACCCTTTTGGGGTGAAGCGCCGGCCACAACAGAAGGGTACTTATGGATTGGCCCAATGTCAAACCGGCGCTTCCGGATTCACAAATGTGACGATCTCGCTTGCCGACTGGTCAGTTAGACAGTTGAAAGGCGCGACTCTGCCACGCGGCACCGGTTCGCAACGTAACGATATAAGTGCCCGCAGGCAGTGCGGAAAGGTCCAGCGTGCGCCTAAGATGCTTGGTTGAGATGACGTTTTGGTCGACGACCCGCCGTCCGAGAATATCGTACACTTCAAGCCGCCCGCGAACCGGTTGGCCAGACCTCGTTTCCACAACAAGGAGTCCGGACGACGGATTCGGAAATATCTTCAGGGAGTGAACCTCGGGCTCGGTATCAGACGGATTTGTTGCCGTGGAGGCGGGCGGGATAAATCCTGTGTTTACGTTCGTCGTGCTGAAACCCACGACCGGCGCACCCGCAATCACATAGATTGTATCGCCCACCGCTGATGCACCGATTCCGTGGCGAGCAACCGACATCGGAGTCATCGTCTGCCACGAATCTGTGGCCGGGTCATAGGCCTCTGTCTCGTCAAACGTGCCGGGTATCTCACCTCCGAATGTGTACAGCTTGCCCTTCAGTGCGGCGGCAGCCAATCCTCCCCGCCTGGTCGGCATCGGCGCGAGGCGCGTCCAGGAATCTGAGTCGGGGGCGTACGCTTCCAGGACGGCCGAATTAGCAGTTCCAAGAGACGACTGAACCCTTCCGCCAACAGCATAGATCTTTCCGCCGATGACCGCCGCAGCGAGGTGCTCGCGGCGCGCCGACATCGGGGCGTGCTGTTGCCACGTGTCAGTGGAAGGATCGTAGCTTTCGACGGTAGACATCGCCGATCCAAAAGCGGCACCTCCCAGTACGTAGAGCCTTCCGTCGAGCTGTACGGCCGCACCTGCACCGCGAGCGGTGGGCATCCGCGCGCGCTCAATCCATCGTTTTCCTGCTGCATCGTACTCAAGGACGCGGCTTGATGCGGAGAAGGAGTTACCCTCATAGCCACCTAGAACAAAGATGGTCTCCTGATGGGCCACCATATGCAAGTGGTGCATTCGAACCGGCAGGTCGGCAATGCGACTCCATGACCGAGTCACAGTATCGTACACCTCGACTGTCGAGGTAGCCCCGCGGTTTTCGAACCCGCCCGGTACATAGATCTGACCATCGAGCACGGCATGCGGAATTTCTGCGCGGGCGCTGGGCATGTCGGGAAACTCTACCCACGTACCTTGTGCCGCCGCCGGGACAAGTCCGGCACCGGTCAGCCCACCCACTGAAAGAGCCGACGCCGCAAGCAGCAGACGCCTAAGACGCCTGCGCAAATTGCCTGCAATGCTGTTTTGTCCTGAAGTCAAGAGCGTGAACGGGGAACCCGCCTGTCTACCAGTGAGCACGACATTCTACCAACAAGCCGATGGACCTTTCAAGGCAACTCAGTGGGACTAAGAGCCCAGCCGATAGACGGGTAAATCCGCACACCCGTCGGTGTGTATTGGCATATCGAGAGGCGATCGGCCACTTGTGTCTGCCTGCATCAAGGCGTCACTTTGCAATAAGCAGCTTGGCAGCCTCCGCCATGCCTTGCTGTAGTTGATCAAAGTATTGACCCACGTGCAGCCCGTCGACCAAAGCGTGGTGCACCTCAACAGACACCGGCATCATCAGGCGACTATTCTCGAGGTAGTATTTCCCGAGTACAATCTTGGGAGTCGAGTCTAGTTCGATCAATCGCCGGGCATGCGCAAAGCTGGTAAACGAAATCCACGGGATCACCGAATAGTGTATTAAGTCATCCCGATCATCACGGAGGTCGAACGCGCTTTTTCGGAAGGAGCGAATAGCATCTAGCTCTGCCTCAGCCATGGAATGAAAGACGTCAAACCGATCGTCAAACTCGAAGTATGCAAAGCCAAACGTGTCATCGGGCATAAGAACCGTCGATCCGGGGTGGACAACGTCATGTATCAGGACGCCATCTTCCCTGAGCCGATAACGAAACGGCTCGACGCGATTGGCAGCAGCTGTAGAGAGGTATAGACAGGACAAGAAGAAAGACTTGTCATTCGCTTTAACGGCGCTCTTCAGGGCGGTCACATCCACATTCGCGCAGATGTTGAAGAACGGACGTTCGTAGCTCCTGAAGAGATCGTAGTGCTTTCTTCTCGGCCACGCGGCTATGTCTAGATAGGCGGCCATCTATTGGGTTTAGGAGGGGGTGCTTCTCAATCTCCAAAATACGGGGCAAGGCAACCCTCGTTGCAACCAGATCTCGATCACAACCTTCCGTCGCCGCTCTCCCGAATAATCTCTGCCACCTCCACCGCGTATCCGTCGTACCATTCACGATACCTTCGTTTGGCCTCCATGTGTACCGGATCGGACGAAAACCTTTCGAGTGCGTCCAGCGAATCCCAGTAGTAGACCACGGCCCGATCGTCACCATCGGAGCCCACCCAGGACTCCTTGCGGACGAATCCGGGGTTTCGGCGGGCCGCCGCGTCAATTGCCTCGTTAAACAGGTCGAATTGATCGTCCCTGGTGTGAATCCGGAATTTGAAGGTGGCTTTGTACATGGCCGTTTGGGCAAGGCGTTTGGCATGAAGCGCCGCGCGTTGAACAACCGATCGTCCAAGTTAGCGCTTCGACGCCTTTTGCGGTTGTTGCACGATAGGGTATCCAGCACGTAAATAGACCCGTCGCCGGCGAATCGTTTTCGAGAGGGCCTGACTGGTTTCCAGGTATGAAGAAGCCTGATGCACGCATCACCGCTGTCAGCCTTGTTACGATTGCGGTCCTGTTGCTCGTAGTCTCCGCAATCGGTGGGCGCGGGTGGAATGAAGAGAGCATGCGGTACCTCGTGCGCATCACGGCCCGCCTGTCAGTTTTTCTCTTTCTCATCGCTTATGCGTGGGACGATGCGCATTCGATCATTACTTCGAGACCGATTCGAAGGCCGCCGCCGAACCGCGAGGCATATTTCGTCGGGTTCGCTGCCTCCCATCTGTACCACCTTTTCACCCTCGTTGCGCTCGGAATCTGGTTCCCAAGCCCTTTCCTCGACCAGCTCGAGCTTTTGACTATCGTGGGGGGTGGACTCGCCTACGCTGCAATCTTCGGAATCGCAGGCGCCTATATGATCCGCGGCGACCACCATCCGGATCACCGGCTTATCACGGTCGGCCTCTTCTACGTATGGATTGTGTTCACGCAGGCCTACGGATTTCGAGTGACTGCCGGCTACGGCTACGCATTGATCTTCGCACTCCTCATCGGCGCGATCGTCGTCAAGGGAATCGCCTATCGGACATCTCGCAAATCTTCCGACGAAGATCGGGCCGCGTCGATGTAGTCGGGACCGGCTTCACGAGATCATGAAGGGCGGCAGCCTGCCTAGCGTACTACTGTCATGGTGCCGGACCGGCTGGAAGTGCGGTTGCCAACGCCCGCAACCTCAATGCGGTAGAAATACATACCGGCGGACAGCGAGCCGGCGTTGAAATCGACCCCATACCACGATTCCGCCGTCTGAAACTCGTCCACCACAATGGCGACTTCCCTCCCAACCGCATCATAGACCTTTAGAGTAGCGACCCCGTCTTCAACCAGGTAGTACCGAATCGTGGTCTCCCCGGCAACGGGATTCGGGTAGCTCTGCGCAAGCGTCAGTCGGTCGGGGGTAGGAGTTTCGTCGGGTATAAAGGCTTCCACGTCCGCGATCAGGTTCGGCAGGAGCCTATAGTTGTTATCGCCCGGACACGCTGTAGCGCTGAAGTCCCGGTGTCCCCGAATTTGCCCCGGGTCGACACCATAGTTCTCGCTAAGGAAGGCAAAGGTCTCTACGTAAGTGTCGTACGCCGCGGTCGTGATTTCGTCCGTGCATGACGATCCGGCAGCCGGATGGTAGCAGCCCAGGAGACAGATGCCGATGTTGCCGGTATTTGCGCCGCCAACATGTGCCCCAAGCGCAAGTCGCGGGATCTCCTCCAGAGTCGTGCTGCTATCGAGGAACGGTCGGCCCTGATAAAGCCGCCCACCACGATCGATCACAAACTGGTATCCGATGTCACTCCATCCGCGGACATTCTGATGCAGATCCTGAATGGCCTTGACCTGTGCCAATCCTTCTGCACGCGTGGTGGCACGAAAGCCCGCCGCGTGGTGAAACGTCATGTGTTCGTATGCTGGATTCGCTAGCGGCGACGGCTGCCCGATAAATGGATCGGCGTTCCACTCTTCACGTGTGATCAGATCCGGCGTCAGAAATTGCTCCTTCCTGGCCCGCGGCGGGGAAGGAGACACGCGATGCTGTGGATCCGCACCAACATCCTTCCGGGAATCGAAAACTCCGGCGGCGAGCAGCTCGAAGCGACGGTCGCTGTCCACCTCGAACCGCATCTCGAAGGGCGCCGATCGCACCTCGGCACCCCGAAAGCCGCCCATCACCGTCTCGTCGACGGTGGATCGGACAATGTACATCGCCTCCCACTCCGTCCACGATTGCCCCAGCCGGAATCGCACCCAGGCTTCGACCAACCCGGCATCCGTCCTCCCGCTGAACACGACACCAGTGTACTCGAGTGAAAGGTCCTCTGAGGATGCCTGGTATCGATCCCGTTTGCCTAGATCGAGAATCAAGGAGGGCCCCATGCGGACGCGTGCGTCCGTCATGTCATCCAGAATCTGCGCTCGAGCCGATGGCGTTAGGACGGCCGATAGCGATAGGACGGCCGACAACCCAAAGCAGGCGACTGGGGAGGGGCAGAATCGAGCGGCGAGAGCGCGAAGGTTCAAATCAGAAGGACAGGTCGACGGTAAACCAGTGCGTCTGTTCTAAACGTCCAAAATCTGCATATGCGTAATCCACTCGCATTCGCAGGGACCGGTCGATGCGAACGTTGAGGCCTCCTCCGAATGTGACACCTTGCTCGCCGTCTTCCTCGAACAGGTTACGAACACCCGCGCGGAGGAAGACCAGATCGCGGAAGCTGTACTCTCCGCCGAGATTTAGGTACTCGCTGTTATCGTTCGGGTGCGCTGCGTCCGTCAACAGGACGATGCGGTGATTGGCGGTATTCACCGCATCCCATGCCAATCCCAGCCTGAAAAGCAGCGGCAAGGAAAACTCGTCAGTTCGGAACTCGGAATTGACCACGTCCACGTTACCGGAAGAATTCGGGTCGGGGTCCGAGGAAAAGAGAACGTCTCTTCCACTCATCTGCATCTTGGGGCCGAAGTTGGCCATGCTCGCGCCTAGTCGCAGCGACTCGAAGGGGGTCGTAAACACGAGTCCGACGTCGAACGCCATGGTAGACGCTGAGCTGTTGTAGATCTTCTCGCGGATGTACTTGACCGTGGTTCCGATCGAGAACCGGTCCGTGAGCGCGCGCCCGTAGGACACCTGCAGCGCCAGGTCCTGTACTGAGAAACGCTCTGCTTCGTCAGCGCTCGGGTCCGGGCGATCGGTTGTACGCACCGTCATCTCCCCGGAGTCCAGATATATAATGGAGGCGGCGAGGGTGCCCATCGTGCCCAAGTTCGTGCCGAAGGCCGCGAAGTTGTAGCTGATGTCCGCCAGATAATCGGTGTACGCGAACTGCACGGCAGCGCCGCGAAGCTTGGACAACCCAGCCGGATTCCAGTAAAGCGCCGACAGGTCTGTTGCTTCGGCCACATACGCACCACCGAGCGAAACAGCCCGTGCCCCAACTCCGATCTTCAGGAACTGGGCGGATGTTGTCCCGACCTTGGTTACAGTGTCCGTATTCGGCTCATTCGACTGTGCGGACGCCGATCCGGCAACCAGCGCCAGACTCGTAAACAGTACAAGGAGTTTTCCCGCTTTCATGATCTTGAGATTCTTGCGAGTGGTTAAGCGCCCGCGCCTACTTGATGATGGCAAACTTGCCGATGAATGATCCCTGGTCCCCAGCATCCACGTGGTAGATGTAGAGACCGTAGGCGATGTTCATGTTGTCCTTCGTCCGAAGGTCCCAGAAGGCCTTCCCATTATCGAGCCCGCCGCTGTGCTCGATTGTGTCGACGAGTTCGCCCGCCAGGGTGTAAATCCGGATGGTGCACTGCTGCGGCAGATTGGCGAAGTACAGGCGCCGATCGCCGCGTTCCGTTCTCGAAACCGGATTTCTCGGCTCAAGCACATTTGTCGCGATGTATGGATTCGGGACCACATAGATATTCGATAGTTGATCGGCCGCAGCATTCTGGTCCACACCCGCCGAAACGGTCTGGAAGACAAACGAGTCTTCCCCCGTGAACGGCTTGTTGGTTTTTACGAAGAAGACGTCACCATCCGCCGGTGTGCCGCCCTCATCGAGAAATTTGACCTGCCAGGTAGCCGTCTGACCACTCTCGAGCATCTCTACGAAGATGACTTGTTCCTCCAGGTCCCATTCTCCGTTTCCGTTGATGTCCGGCACGAACACGTCAATCTGTTCGTTTGCCCGCGTCAAGTTGACGACCGTGAAGGGCAGCTCAAGGTTGCTAACAATCGACGTCGTCTGAGGACTTCCGGAGAAAGTGATCTCGTAGTCCGCGGGTTGCGCGATTCGTCCGGGTCCTGACGTTGCAACCCCCACCTCAAAGCCGACCCCTTCGCCGCCGGTGGCCCAACCCGTACCAGTCTCCTCATCAAGGTTCAGTTCCAGCGGTTCGTCCTGCACCTTCAACTGCAAGCCGCTGAAG
>JAHHLP010000004.1 GCA_018679295.1 Rhodothermia bacterium | reverse complement strand
CTCGTTGTGTCCGTGCTTGCCGGCATTACCACTGACGCGTTGAGGCGCGCGTTCGGCAAGGACCTGCCCGTTGTCCGCACGATGCCCAATACGCCCATGCTCGTCGACGAAGGAGCTACGGCGATCGCTCGCGGGCACCAGGCGGGAGACCGACACCTGGGCATTTGTCGGCAGATGTTCGAAGCGGTCGGTAAGGTTGAGGAAGTGCCGGAAGGACTCATGGATGCCGTGACGGGCCTCTCAGGCAGCGGCCCCGCCTATGTCTACATGGTCATCGAGGCTCTCACCGACGGAGGCGTGAAGCAGGGCATTCCACGACCCATAGCACTTCGACTTGCTGCCCAAACGGTATTGGGAGCCGCCAAGCTCGTTGTCGAGACCGGCAAGCATCCGGCGATCCTTCGCGACGAAGTCACTACACCAGGGGGAACGGCGATCGCCGCCGTGGCCGACCTCGAATCGCACGGGCTGCGAACCATGCTCATCAATGCGGTCGCGACAGCTACCGCGCGCTCTCGCGAGCTAAGCGAACTCAAGGGCGAATAGACGTATCAGCAGGAACCGTCGCGATCGGGGTTCTTTTAAGTCGCCACGATCCGAATTGGACATCTGATGACCCTCGTAATCCCGGCAATAGACATCAAGGACGGACGTTGCGTGCGCCTCTATCAGGGCTCGTACGAACAGGAGAAGGTTTACTTCAACGATCCTGTCAAGATGGCCAAGCTGTGGCGAATACAGAATGCCAAGGTGCTGCACGTCGTGGATCTCGATGCCGCGCGTGGTGATCGGGGTGTCAATGACGAGGTGATTCATGCGATTTGCCAATGTCTGGACATACCCGTCCAGGTTGGCGGCGGCATTCGAAGTGTTGAGGATGCCGAGCGACTCCTGGACGCCGGTGCGTACCGGGTTGTGATGGGAACGTCGGCTGTACGCGAGCCTGAGGTGATCCAAGCCGCGATCGACCGGTTCGGAGATAGGCGAATCGTTGTCGCGATAGACGCACGAGACGGCGACGTCAGGGTCGAGGGATGGACGGAGAGCTCAGGTCTGCCTGCCGTCGACTTCGCGATACGAATGGAGCAGCTGGGCTGCACACGGTTTATCTACACCGACATATCGCGTGATGGCACCCTGGAGGGCCCCAACGTGCAAGCCTATCGCGAAATGGGAGCGGCTCTCAAGAAGGCAAGGATAACTGCTTCCGGTGGCGTCTCCGGATATCGAGACCTGCTACGCGTAAGTGAACTGGAGCAGTATCGAGTGGACTCTGTAGTCGTCGGACGCGCCCTGTATGAGAACTGCTTTCCGTGCCAGAAGATCTGGTGTTGGAACTACAAAGACGACGTCGATCTGGATCGCTACTCGTCCGCCCCAATGTGCGACTAGTTGCTCCGGTTCCAAGATTGACTTAGGCAATCCTGCGTGCCCCGACAATAATCAGCGCGTCCGCGTCGTTGATTAGTCATCGTTTTCTCCAGCTCTTCTCAAGATCGGAGGCACCAAATGGAAGACCGCAGCTTTGGCGATCGCGGCAGAGTACGGATCATGCTCTGGGCAGCCGCCATCCTTTTCCTGCTCAACTTCTACATGTTCGTCGCTGCGCGCACTGCACCTGCGACGATCGAAATCGTAAATGAACCGTTGTCTGCCACAGCACCCGTCCAGGCTCCACGTTGCTTCGTGAGCACTCGCGTACAGGCGATTCCGTCAGAATCAGAGAGACTGATCGAAGTGCGGCGGGTTTTGAAGGCCGAGCGCACGAGGCTACGAGAGAGAACCGAGAAATTCGGCAAGCCGGAGCTGCGTGTCAGGGTTGTAACCCCTTCTGCCGGCTAAGCAACCGCTCACCTTTGTTGTGCCTTGCGATCCGGGTTGCGAGCGCTGTTAGACACGCGCCACGAGTCAACCGGACACAGTTCCGATCAGCTCAAGCAGATAGGCTTTGGCTGCTCGGTAGATACCCGGAACTTCGGACTCGCGCGGGCCGGCGACGTTTAATACCGATACGCCCAATCGGCTCAAGCGCCCCCTCACCTCTTCCGCATCATCGTCGAAGACATTGCTGACGATCACAGGGCGACTGTACGACTCCGCCAGTCTTAAGGTCAACTCCGTACCGCCCGTCAACGGCTCGCGTCCGGCTAGGATCAGCGTTGCGCCGGCGTCTCGCACGTTCCATTCGGTGCGCTGACCGTAGTCGCTGGTTGGCGTTTCTTCCAGTTGATACCGTTCGGGAATCGAGCCGTCCTCTGCGCGCCGTCCCGCGGGACACCATCCTCCCGACTCCAGGCCCGTAGCGATGGCGACGTCCAAAGCCGCTCGGTCGACTCCCGTTTGCCCGCCCGAGATTATCTTCGAGATCGGCACAGCAAAACTAAGCCACTGATGATACGTGCATTTGCGGCGCTACCCATTCCACCCGATATCGCGATCGATCTAATAGGTCCAGCCTCGCAGCTGCCGGGCGATCAACCTCGATGGGTCGATCCCGCAACCGCCCACCTAACCCTTGTCTTCCTCGGATCCCTCACGGACGATGACGTTGCTGAGGTCGGTCGCTCCCTGACCGAAGTACGGCAAGGGCCCTTTGACATGCAACTTGCGACAGCAGATGCCTTTCCGTCAAGAAAGAGTCCCAGAGTGGTCGTCGTAGAACCAACCCCCGCCTCCGAACTGCGACGGCTATACGAAGCCGTGTGCTCGTCGCTTGCGGGCTGGCTCCCGCCAGATCGACGCGCGTACAGGCCGCACGTCACACTGGCTCGTACGAAGGGAAGACGCGACATCCACACCTCGAACATCATCCGGACCATTGAGACGCTTCTACCTCGTACCATACCCGTGTCCGAGTTCGTGTTGTATAGAAGCAGGACCGAGCCTGACCGAGCTTACTACGATATCATCAAGACGTTTAGACTGGGTGAGTAGGTAGCACCTTTGAATCCCGGCTCGGTGCCCTCACCGCCGAAAGTTGATGGCCCGGACGACCGCCACCGGCCGGATGACTACAAACAGAAGATTCAACTCTATGCACAGCCAGAAATCGCTTTTTAGACTTCCAGCATCAGAGCACTACCTCAACTGCGCTTACTTCGCCCCCATGTCGCGCAGCGTAGAGCAGGCCGGACAGGCGGCCCTCGAGCGTCTCCGCAACCCGGCCAGCATAGGTGCGGACATGTTCTTTGAACCGGTAGATGAGGTGCGAAAGCTCTTTGCGCGAATCATCGGAGCCGACGATCATCGCCAGGTCGCGATCCTGCCTTCTGTATCCTACGGAATGGCAACGGTCGCCAACAATATTTACGGCTCCGAAGGACAAGAGATCGTTCTGTTGGAGGATCAGTTTCCAAGCGATGTTTACATCTGGCGACGTGTAGCACAAGAAAAGCGGCTGAAGCTCAAGACCGTCAAACGACCCACGTCGACAACCAAACTCGGTCCGGCGTGGACGCAGGAGATTGTCGAGTCCATATCTCCGAGGACGGCTGTTGTCTGCGTTCCCAACGTGCACTGGGCCGATGGACTACGATTTGATTTGTCGCCCATCGCAGACGCGGCAAGAGCGTCGGGAGCCATGCTCGTTATCGACGGATCCCAGTCTGTAGGTGCGCTGCCGATCGACGTCGGGGAATTGAAGCCCGACGCGCTCATTTGTGCGGGCTACAAGTGGCTGATGGGACCGTATGGGATGTCTCTCGGCTATTTCGGCCCACGCCTTCTTGAGGGTCAACCGCTGGAGGAGAATTGGATCACCCGAAGGAACAGCGAGAACTTCGCAGATCTGGTAAACTATCGTGACGAGTACCAGCCGGGCGCTATCCGATTTGATGTCGGGGAGCGTTCTAACTTCCTTCATATTCCGATGATGTTGGCGGCTCTTGAGCAAACAGCATTATGGGGTCCGGCCTCGACTCAGAGCTACTGTTCCGCACTTTCTCGACCAGCTGTGGACGAGATTGTGGATGCCGGCTATCTGATGGCCGACGCCGAATCCCGATGCGGTCACATTTGGGGCGTACGGATGCCCAAAGGCCTGTCCGGAGACCGGGTGCGGCACGAACTCGACGCGCGGGCCGTGCGAGTATCGTTTCGGTCGGATGCGATTCGCGTCTCCCCCAATGTGTACAATGATCCGGACGATCTGATGGCTTTAGTCGATGCTCTCCGGGTGGCTCGTGACGTGAACTGACCCCGTGAATTGTCGTTCAGCCGGCCGCAAAAGAACTCCATGTATAAATGAGAGGTGCGGTCGGAACGCGGCACGGCGTTTGCTGTTTGCGTCCGATAAAACCTATCGGTTTCAAAACCATGCCTTCGACCCGCAGCGCATTCATCCTGGTACTATTTCTTATCGGCCTTGCGGCGACCGGAATCGTGGATGCTCACGCCCAGTCGGGCGAGGAGGTGGTCGCCGCCGTCCGCAATCGACTGCAGCAGTCGAAGGCATTGTCAGCGGAGTTCGATCAGACGTTCGCGTCGGAGTACATCGACCACACGGAGTCTGTCGATGGTACGATTCTCCTGCAGGGTGACAAGTATCGCGTCGAGACACCGCTTCAGACTTTCGTCACCGACGGCAAGGTCACGTGGATCTACAATCGCGCGGAGAATCAGGTGCTGATCAACAACTTCGTGGAAGACGAGACGACGTTTTCGTTGAATCGCTTTCTCTTTGATTTCGACGACCGATACTACGTGGCGGAGATGGAGGGTGCGCCACTGGATGCCAACCACTACCGCGTCACTCTTAGGGCGTTCGACGCGAGCGAGTTCTTCCCCGAGGTCACGATGGTTGTGGATCGCGTTACCTACGCAATTGCACGCCTGGAAGTGGTCGATGCAAACCAGACGTTGATCACGATAAACCTCCGCAATCTGGACCTTAATCCGGAAGTCGATCCAAGAGCGTTTACATTTGATCCGCCGGAGTCGAGCGAAATTGTAGATCTGCGTTCCTAATTTGAGCCGCCCGACTCCAGAACCCCTGGCAGTCCACCAATCCTTCCCGCGCGGTGTCGAAACGAATCAAATCCCTTCTGGGACAGATTGCGAGCTTCATACTCGCCGGTGGGTTGCTGTACCTCGCTCTTCGCGGTGTCGATTTTGGTGAGGTGGTTGAAGCTCTGAGGACCGCCAACTATGTCTGGCTGATTCCTCTGGCTGTCCTGACGATCACGTCCCATCTTCTTCGGTCGTGGAGATGGCAAATCCTGCTTCAGGAACTGCCGGGAGACAGCGAGCGGCGCGCGCCCGTTAGCCTTTACAACGCGTTCACAGCGCTCATCATCGGTTATTTCGCAAACTACGCCGCGCCTCGCGTGGGCGAGTTGGTCCGGTCCGGATTGCTCGCGCGAAACGAAAGGCTAAACGTCAGCGGCGTGATCGGAACGGTCGTGCTGGAAAGGATTCTAGACGTGTTGGTACTGGTCGTGTGTGTCGGAGTGACCTTCGTGATGCTACTTGACCGCTCAGACGTAATCCAGGAGTTATTCGTGGTCCCCCTCCTGGAACAATGGGCCAAAGTACCCGGATATGTGGTCGCGCTCGTCGCTGCCACCGGAATTGCTGCCGCCGTTGCCACCATTACTGTTTGGAAGAGATCCTCGCAGGCGTCGGGCGGGCAAGGTCGCGTTGGAGCGCTGGTCGCGTCTTTCGTCGATGGGCTCGCCACGTTAAACCGTACCAGGAGCAAGGGGGCTATTCTCGTCAGTACGATCTTGATGTGGGCCTGCTACGTTGTGATGACCCACCTCCCGTTCCTGATTCTCGGCATGACGGGACCGTTTCAGATCAGCCTGCTGGATTCATTCTACTTGATGACACTCGGTGCGATTGGGGTCGCGATTCCTGCACCTGGCGGCACGGGTTCATACCACTACATTGCGATTCAGTCGCTTGTCCACCTGTTCGGCGTCAGCCAGTCGCCTGCTGCAACGTACGCAGTGCTCACGCATGCGGCACAGCTTGTTCTCTATGCGATCCTCGCCACGTACTTCATCGCCGCTCAGAAGTCCTCAATACGTGAGATTCGCGATATCGAACGGCAAGCGGAAGAGGCTGTCGGCACCGAGCCCGCCTGACGCCATGTGAAGGTGCCCCCGGCCGCAGGGTTCGCGTAGTCTCGCCTTCCGTTCGGTAGAAGATCTTCCAGTCAGGACTCGCACTCAACCCTCCGAGTACGTGATTTGTGGCCTGCATTCGTCACTACTCGCGTTGCAAATGCTACTGATCGCATTAATCTCCAAACCATTCAGGTCAAATCAGAAGCATAGGAAATGTGGATTTGCTACAGTTATGTGAGAGAGTTCGGATGGTTTACGCTTGGCTGATGTCCGTCCGGCACACCCCAACCAACAACGGCGAACCATGCAGTTTTCATCGACTCAAGAAGCGCAAAATCCGCTCGATGGACTGGTATCGGAGGATGTGTACCGGACGCTCGAGGCACATCACCTGCTGAGCGAGAAAGGAGTGCGTGATTACCAGATCCGGCAGAAGTTTCGTGAAATGAGAGATGCCGATGTTCCTGCCTACGACGCGATCGAAACCCTCCGCGAGGAGTATCCATACCTCCAGTTCGATACAATCCGCAAGATCGTGTATAAGCTAAATGGCCGTAAGTAGCGGCACCGGTAACTCACTGACCAAAAGGCGATTCTGCAAGAGCGGAGTTGCCTTTTGGCTTTTGCGGGAGTATTGCGTTAGGCGCGTGCCCGCACAGCTTCAAACATAGTGATGGCTGCGGCCACCGACGCATTCAACGACTCCACGCCGGCAGACAGCGGAATTGCGACGCGTTCGTCACACGACGAGCTTACGTTTGGTGCCATCCCTGAGCCCTCGCTGCCTACAACGATTGCAACCGGCCTGTGCCAATCTGTGGACCAAATCGTCTGGTCACTCTGGCCATCAAGCCCAATCACCCAGAAGCCAAACTCCTTCAGTTGCGTCAGTGCGGCGGCAATGCTCGAAACCCGGGCAATCGGAACAGCTCCCGCAGTGCCCGCACTTGCTTTGATCGTGGCTGCACTTATTGGCGCCATGTTGGACGAGGAAACCACGATGCCGCCTACGGCGGCGCCCGCGGCGGACCTGAGAATAGCCCCGAAGTTGTGCGGATCCTGAATTCGATCCAGAACGATCAGAATCGGCCGGGTGGTACGAACCTCGTCAATGCTCGCTCCGAGCGAGGAAATCAGGACCTCAAGTCCCAGATACTCAACAGGAGAGGCGGTGGCTGCAACACCCTGGTGGTTCAGGCCGCGCGCTATTTCGTCGAGGCGTGCTCGTGGCACATACTGGACCGGTACCCCGTGGCGTCCAGCCAGTGATCGAATTTCACTTACCGCCGCTCCACCTGTCCCCTTTTGTACGAAGACCTTCTCCACGGACGGCCCGCGCCTGCTGAGGGCCTCCATCACCGGGTTTCGACCTGCGATCAGACCCACCTTTTCACTTTTATTTCCTCGACGTTGAGACATTTGATAACTCGCGAGGGCTATTTTTCGTGCGCGTGCCGAAGACGGTATAGAACACAATAAATCGTGCCGAAAGATAGTAATCTGTATCGGTCACGGATAATTTGCCACGACTCGAAGATACGCTGCTTGATGCAACGAACGATCCGCCTGCAGGAGTAACCTAGTCCCAAACGAATAGCGGTATGGCCAAGACATTCGACCTCAAACAATACGAGATCAACGTAGAAGACATCGTTAGGAATGCTGCCCCGTCCCAGCTTTACGAGGAGGCCATTCTGAGGGATAACGGTGCCGCAATCGCCGACAATGGGGCACTGATCACCTACTCCGGCAGGAAGACGGGCCGTAGCCCGTCGGACAAGCGGATTGTGGACGAAGAGGACAGCCGGGACGACATCTGGTGGGGTAACGTCAATATCCGTCTGGATGAACACACGTTCATGGTCAATCGGGAGCGGGCAATCGACTACCTCAACATCTGCCCTCGTATTTACGTTGTCGACGGATTTGCAGGTTGGGATCCCAAATACCGGGTCAAGGTCCGGATTATCTGTTCTCGACCCTACCACGCGCTGTTCATGCACAACATGCTGATCCGGCCAACGACGGAAGAGCTTCAGGACTTCGGCGATCCCGACTACGTGGTCTTCAACGCCGGACAGTTCCCAGCCAACCGCTATACGTTTCACATGACATCGGACACGAGCGTGGACCTAAGTCTTTCGCATCGTGAGTTCGTGATCCTCGGGACGCAGTACGCCGGCGAGATGAAGAAGGGCATCTTCACAGTCATGAACTACATCATGCCAAAGCGAGGCGTGCTCTCGATGCACTGCTCAGCGAACGAAGGGTCTGACGGAGACGTGTCGCTCTTCTTCGGGTTGTCCGGGACCGGAAAGACCACTTTGTCGGCGGATCCACACCGCAAGCTTATCGGTGACGACGAGCACTGCTGGAGTGACGACGGCGTATTCAACATCGAAGGCGGGTGCTACGCCAAGGCTATCGATCTATCTGAGGAGAAGGAGCCCGAGATCTATCGCGCGATCCGATTCGGCACTGTCCTGGAAAACGTAGTTTACGATCCCCACACAAGGGCGGTCGACTACACCGATGTATCCGTCACGCAGAACACGCGGGCTTCGTACCCCATCGAGCACATTGACAACGCGAAGATACCTTGCGTGGGCGGCCATCCAAACAACATCATTTTTCTTACCGCCGATGCGTTCGGTGTACTTCCGCCAGTTAGCAAGCTGACCCCGGCGCAGGCCATGTATCATTTCATTAGCGGATACACCGCCAAGGTCGCCGGCACCGAGCAGGGCATTGACGAGCCGGAGGCGACCTTTTCCGCCTGCTTCGGCGCAGCCTTCATGGTATGGCATCCGAACAAGTACGCCGAACTGCTGGCTGAGAAGATGCGGGACCATGGCGCGAACGCCTGGCTCGTGAACACAGGGTGGTCCGGCGGTCCGTACGGCGAGGGATCTCGAATCAAACTCAAGTATACCCGGGCAATAATTGATGCAATTCACTCGGGCGAGCTTGACGACGCGCCAACCACGGAGGAGCCGATCTTCGGCATGCAGATTCCGACCGAGGTGACCGGCGTGCCGTCAGAGATTCTTCTACCTCGCAATACATGGAAGTCGCCGGAAGCCTACGACCGGATGGCTGCGAAGCTTGCTGATCTCTTCGAGAAGAACTTCTCCAAGTATGAGAGTGGTGCGAATGAGGAGGTCAGGTCCGCGGGGCCAAGACTCGTCCACGGCTAAGGTTTATCGCGGGAGCAGACCGTCTCTTCGCGAACAGCACGCTCCCTCCGGTTGGCGGTTTCTTCTTGAGCCGGTACTGATTCACGGCTGGATTCTGCCGGCATGCCGGCGCTCCTAATCCCCACCCCTACCCGGGTTAAGGGCGATCCGCGTGCACGTCGGAGTGAGCTTCCTCGGATCGCGCCGCGGCATCAGCCGATTGATTGCTGCTTCCCGCGTCCTCACGGCGACGGCGGCGAAGGAAGAGTCCGATCCCGCCGACAGTAACAAGCAGTACGGAAATGACTTCAGCCTGCGTCACCGAAACCCCGAATAGGTCGAAGCGATTGTTGACTCGAATCTGTTCGATCAGGAAGCGCTCGACTCCCGCAAAGATCAGGTAGAGGGCAAACAGCCACCCGCCCTGGAACGGGTGTTTGCGCAGTCCCCATAGAACGCCAAAGAAGAGCGCAGCGAGAAGGAATTCGTATATCGATGTCGGGTAAACTCCCTGCCCGGACAGGTCCATCCCGAGGATGTTATTCGGGTAAGTCTCGCTCCAGAGCCACTCAGGAATCCAGCCCGGTTTGTCCTCAAGGCTGCTGGCAATTCCCCAATCACCATCACCCGCAAGGTGGCATCCGATGCGACCGATCCCGTAGGCGATCATGAGCCCTGGCGCAAAGGCATCGGTCGCAGTTGCTACGTCCAGCGATTTCGACCGAAGGTAGAGGGTGATCGCCACTGCAGCGATGATCAGGCCACCGAAGAAAGTGAACCCGCCCGTGGAGAAGATCATGGCAGCAGGGTCTCTCGAAAACGCGTCCAGGTTCTCGAGGATGTGGAATATCTTGGCTCCGGCAAAACCGGCCACCACCGCAATCACCGTAATTGTCCCGACCAGAACCGACGGGCTCGCCTCAACGGTCCGCTTGCGCCCCTTCTTCCCCTTGTCTGGCGCCTCAATTCGGACACCCTTCAAGCGTCCCGCCTCGTAGAGGCGGTCGAACTCCCTTGCGAGAAGCCATGCAGCTGTCAGCACGCCGATCGCCACCATGGCTCCGAACGAATAGATCGGAAAAGGAAGTTCGAATCCGAAGACGTCTTTGAAAATGTCGCTTAGTCTCGGGTACATGCCGTCGATCGTCAGACTATGAATTGAGCGATTGTCCTAATGGGCACAGGCCTCTGCTCTCCAGTTTCCATGTTCTTAAGCTGAACTTCTGCTTCCGCAAGCTCTCGTTCTCCGAGAATCATGGTCCATCTACTCCCATGCCTGTTGGCTTCGCGCATTTGCGCTTTCATGCTCCTCCCGAGGAGATCGTAAGCTACACTCTTGTGTTCGCGACGCAAGGCGTGCGCAATCTTGAATGCCTCGCGAACAGCTTCGTCCCCAAGCGCAACGATAAACACATCGGGCGGCGGGTTGTCGTATTCGGCAACTCCCTCGTCCAGAGCAAGAAATAGACGCTCCATGCCCGCGGCAAACCCAACCGCTGGTATCGGTGTCTTACTCCCGATCTCAACCGAAAGAAGATCGTAGCGCCCGCCGCCGGCCAATGCACTCTGTGCGCCAAGTTGTGGGCTCTCCAGTTCGAACGCAGTGCGTGTGTAATAGTCCAATCCCCTGACAAGCATCGGATCCTCAACGAACTCAACTCCAATGTCTGACAGGTGTGTCTTGACTCGGTCGTAGTGCCTGCGGCTCTCGTCGTCGACATAATCAATGAGCCTTGGCGCTTCAACAAGCAATGCCTTTTCCTGAGGCACCTTGGTGTCGAGGATGCGCAAGGGATTCTGGTCTAACCGCCGTCTACTCGTCTCTGTGAGGTCGTCCAGATAAGGCTCGAAATACTTCACGAGAGCAGCTCGATAGCGTGGTCGGCTTTGCTCGTCTCCGAGGGTATTGAGCCGGAGTATGGTATCGCTGATGCCAAGCGAAGTGTAGACAGCCATCATGAGAGCTACCGACTCCGCATCCGATACCGGGTCTGGCGCACCGATGAACTCCGCGCCGAACTGATGAAACTGCCGAAAGCGGCCTTTTTGCGGCCGTTCAGCGCGGAAGCACGGACCGATATAGTATAGACGCTGCGCCCCGCCCGACTGATCTAGGTGGTGTTGCATGTAGGCGCGCATCACTGGAGCGGTTATCTCCGGACGCAGCACATAGTTGGTGCTGCCCCGCTCAAAGGCGAACATTTCCTTCGATACAATGTCCGTCAACTGTCCAACACCGCGGGCAATCAACTCCGTCGGCTCAAGAATGGGTGTTCGGATCTCTCGCACATCGTACGTGGCCATCACGTCGCGAATCCGATCTTCAACCGCTTGCCAAACAGCACTTGATGGAACAGCGGTACCCTCGGAATCAGACGCAAAAGGGAGTACGTCGAAGGTACCCTTGATATTTTTGTATTGACGGCTCAAACAGGTAACTGGCGCGCAAAGAGCTATCCGTGAAGGAGAGCTTCCTCTCCCCGACCAAGAATCTCAAGCACCTCTTCGGGTCTCTTAGCTGCCAAAAGCTCCTCACGGACATCAATTCGGTTCATCAGGCGGGAGATCCTGCTAAGCACCTTGATGTGCTGCGACCGCGCCGACTCCGGCGCGAGCAAGAGGAAAAAGAGCTGGACCGGTTGGTCATCGATTGAGCCGAAGTCAATAGGCTGCCTGGACACCGCAAAGGCGGCAACTGTATCAGTAACTCCACGGGTCTTGGCGTGGGGCAGTGCAAGACCCTGGCCAACGCCGGTTGACATCAGCGCCTCACGATCCATCACGTCCGATTGAACCGTGTCTGGATCCGCGACTGCAGGATCATTGCTGACAAGCTCCAGAAGCGCCTTGAGGACCTCATCCTTCGTCGAGCCTGGCAACCCCACCCGAACCGTGTCCGCATTTAGAAGCTGGGATATCTCTGTCTCCACTGCTAACATGCACGCTTGTAATATCCGTCGTCAACGAGATGCTCTGAACGACCTGTCAGCGTCGATGTTCGTGCTTGCGATGACAGATTCGTAGAATCGCTCGCGAATATACGAAAGGCCGGGCGAGCCTTGGACGGCTGGGCCGTTCACCCATGCGGATCGCCTGACATGGACTTCCCCATCAGGCCCCGTCGGGCACCTCTGCATTCTCTCGGAGACGCGCTATTGCTCCCGCCATCTCGGCCGGAGGGTCGCACTCAAACTGCACGGCTTCACCGGTGACGGGATGCACAAAGCCAAGCGTGCGCGCATGCAGCGCCTGCCGCCCCAAGCCCTTTAAGAGGTTTTTGTAGAACGCTCGGCGGTTGCGGGAACGAATAGCACGCTTGAGTTCAGATCCGCCATAGGTCTCGTCGCCCAGAACAGGATGGCCAACCGACGCCGCATGGACGCGGATCTGATGGGTTCTACCCGTCTCAAGGCGAAACCGTACAAGTGCCGAGTCCGCGTACGTCTCAATCCTTTCGAAGTGCGTGACCGCCGCTTTGCCGCCGCCCGCCGGGCGAACGGCCATCTTTTTTCGATCTCGCTTGCTGCGCCCGATGTCACCCTGTATCGTGCCCGATTCCTCGGGTACGCCCAGTACGAGTGCCAGATAATCCCTGGTGATCGTGCGATCCGCAAACTGTTTTGCCAGTCCGGCATGAACGAAGTCGTTTTTGGCGACCACAAGAAGGCCACTGGTATCCTTGTCGAGACGGTGTACAATTCCCGGCCTGATTGCTGGGTCCTGATCACTTGCGGGTCGCGCGTGTCCCGTTGACAGGCCTGAATCGCCGTCGTCGTCTTCCAAGGAGTCGATCGTTACCGTACCTGCCCCTACGTAGTGCAGCAACGCGTTTACCAGCGTGCCCGTTCGATTGCCGTAAGCCGGATGCACGACCATTCCCGCCGGTTTGTTAACAACGAGCAGCCATTCGTCTTCGAAGACTATATCCAGTGGAATCTCCTCCGGCACTGCCTGGATCGGTGGGCTCCGGAGCACCTTGCATTTAATCCGGTCGCCGGCGTGCACAGGATGGGAGGGGCGTGTTACGAGTCGCCCATTGACGTGAACCCGTCCCTCCTTGATTCCCTTCTGAACCTTGCTTCTGGTTACATTCAGAAGATTTCGGGTCAGGAATACGTCGAGACGTGCCTCTTCACGATAGCCCAACGGGACCACCAGGTTGACTTCGTGCTCTTCCTTATCCGGCTCAGTGCTCACGTCTGCTGTCGGTCGAGGTTAGGGCGCTGGTATTGTCCCCCAATGCTTGTCATCGATGCGAAAGATAGAACAACCCGTCGATACCCCTTTTCACGATGCCCTTCATCTCCAGGCCGAGCAAGTCACGCAATGCATGAGACGAAGGTCGGCCGCAACGACGGGAAATGGTATCGAGGTCTGATCCCGATTCGTCGATTACGCCAACCAGTTTTCTCTCCTTGTCAGTCAACCCGATGAC
>JAHHLP010000332.1 GCA_018679295.1 Rhodothermia bacterium | reverse complement strand
CTCGTGCGTGACGTCCACGATGTGTATCTGCGGATCAATGTGCATGATCGACGCCTTCATGACGGGTACGTAGGCGTCACGCAAGCCGAAGTCAGTCGTTATTGTGAGAATCCCGGACACGGTATCGAGGGCACAAGCGGGATGCTGAGGGATGACAGAAAATAGCACTCTTTGTCGGTTGAAGATCAACGAGCGGACCCGAGCTTCGTTTCGTCTCCCTACTCGGGTCATGAAACGGCGTTGTGGGTTAGGTCTGAAGTCGCAAGGAACCCGGCCGCCGGACGCAGGGTCAAATTTCGCAGTTTCTCTCAGATGTTTACGCGATGGCGACGGGAATCAACAAGGCGGCCGAAAACGGAGCCCTGACGGCACGACACCGCAAGGCGCTGGACCAGTTTGTCAGTTTCTGGGGAGAAATGGCCTCTCGCTGGGGCATCAATCGGACGATGGCACAGATTCACGCTCTGCTTTACGTGTCCGAGGTCCCGCTCGACACTGACGAGATAATGGAGAGGCTCTCCATCAGTCGCGGAAACGCCAACATGAATCTCCGGTCGTTAATCGATTGGAAGCTGGTCCACAAGGTCCAGCAGGAGGGATCCCGCAAGGACTACTACGAAGCGGAAAAGGATGTATGGCACATCACTGCTCAGATCATTAAGCGCAGAGAGCGTGAAGAACTCGAGCCCGTGATGGCGCAGCTCCGTGAGTGCAAGGACACGCTTCCTCCTGTCCGTGAGGCCACCGAAGCGGAGCGTCAATTTCTTGAACGAATCGAGAATCTGATGCAGCTCATGGACGTCTTCGACGGCGTGACGACGTCGCTGCTGCCGTTCATTCAGCAAAAGAACGCCCCGATCATTCGACACCTGATCGAGATAGCCGACTCTCTTGGCGCTGTGGATCGCCCCAATGACGAGCAGAGGAATGACTGACGCCGCAGCGCTTGGAAGGCAGGGCGAAACCCTCGCCGCTAACTACCTGGAGGAACAAGGCTATCGCGTTCTAGAGCGCAACTACCGGTTCGAGGGCTCAGAGGTCGACATCGTTTGCTTTAAACCCGACAGCCGCTACGAGCTGGGAGGGGAGATTGTCTTCGTCGAGGTGAAGACGCGAAGCGACACAGGTTTTGGTCACCCTGAAGAGGCCGTAGACGAACAGAAGCAACGACACATCATAAAGGCTTCGCGCGCCTATCTTTACGAAAGCAAGCTGGAGCGATCTCCGTGCAGGTTTGACGTGATTGGGATCGTTGTCTCGGACAGTTCCGCACCGGTCATCGAGCATTTCGAGCATGCCTTCTGGGCTCCCTGACGTACAATTCGAGTGACTGCTCTCACCTACAAGACAGATGTCCTCATCGTCGGCGGAGGATTGGCCGGCATCGCCGCGGCCATCGAATCACTCGACCGCGGTTTGCGGGTCTTGATCGTTGACCGCGATGAGCCCGCCGCTTTTGGTGGTCTCGCCCGCTGGTCGTTTGGCGGCATCTTTCTGGTCGATTCGAAAGAGCAGCGACGGCTCGGAATCCGTGATTCGGTGCCGCTTGCCTATGAAGACTGGGTCCGAACCGGAGAGATTCCCGAGGGTGCCGAATTGGCCCGGAGTTGGGCGCGAGCATACGTCGACAACTGCGCGATTGAGGTGGGCGAATGGCTGCGGAAGAAGGATGTACGTTTCTTCCCGGTCGTGCATTGGGTTGAACGAGGCTTGTACGAACCAGGAAACTCCGTTCCGCGATTTCACATGGTATGGGGGACCGGCCACCGACTCGTCGAGGCACTTCTCCATGACCTTCGGCGCCACGCGAACGCAGACCGGTTGGAAGTCCGGTTTCAACACAAGGTTACCGGACTTGAGGTCAAGAATGGCCGGGCCACCGGAGTCAGAGGACATGTGGAGCCCGGCGGCACCGAATATCGAGTCGAAGCGCAAAGCGTTGTCGTTGCGGCCGGAGGCTATTGCGGTAACGAGGCTTGGCTAAGGGCACACTGGGATGCAGAGCTTGGACCTTTGCCCGAGGTGATTCTCAACGGATCGCACCGGTTCGCGACGGGCGACCTGCACAAAGAGACCGAGTCGGCGGGTGGCATAGTGACCGATCGCGAGCGAGTCTGGTACTACGCGGCAGGGGTTCATCACCCGGCACCGAGACATCCGAATCACGGGCTCAGCATCGTTCCACCAAAGTCGGCGCTGTGGCTTGACAAGTTCGGAAGACGCATCGGTCCCGAACCGCTTGTCTCCGGATTCGATACGCGTCACCTTGTAACGAGTGTTTGCCGGTCAGGCGGCTACTCGTGGCAGGTAATGAACCACAAGATTGCGTGCAGGGAGCTAGCGATTTCCGGATCAGAGTTTAACGATGCCATTCGGGAGAGGAAGATTCTCGGGTTTCTCAAGACGGTACTGCGTGGCAACGCGCGGCTCGTTGACCGGCTTACCCGCGAGTGCAAAGATTTCGTTGCTGCCGATTCGCCGGAGGTTCTGGCCGGTCGAATGAACGAGCTAACGGGGTCGGATGACATTGACCCTTCAGTACTACGAGATACGATTGAGCGCTATGATGCGCGCGTTGAGCGGGCGAGCAGGCATATGAATGACGATCAGCTGCGTCGGATTGCTCATCTGCGAATGTATCGCGGAGACCGTGTCAGGACGAGTAAGTCGCAGCGGATACTCGACCGTTCGGCCATGCCTCTCGTGGCCATCCGTGAGTTCGTCCTGTCGCGAAAGAGCCTGGGTGGCATCTGCACGGACCTCGGCTCCCGGGTTTTGGCAGGCGACAGAGATGCGAGCAAGGGCGACGCCGGTAGAGTCATACCCGGATTGTACGCTGTCGGGGAGGCGGCCGGTTTTGGCGGGGGCGGTATTCATGGCAAGCGATCGTTGGAGGGTACTTTCCTGGGTACGTGCATCTTCACCGGCCGCATTGCCGCCAAGTCCATTGCGGGAGGAGGATGATGAAGAAGACCGGAGCAGACCTCGCAGTCCACGCGCTCGAAGAGATCGGTGTACGAAGGACATTCGGCATTCCGGGCGTACACAACACCGAGCTTTACGACGCACTGGCTCGTTCGGACAAGATCACTCCTTACCTCGTGACGCACGAGTTGGGCGGGGCCTTCATGGCCGATGGACTTTCCCGAACCAGCAACGAGGTTGGAACGCTCGTGATCGTGCCAGGGGCGGGGACTACCCATGCGCTATCCGGCATTGCTGAAGCATTTCTCGACGGCATACCGATGATCGTGATCTCGGGCGGCATTCGGACGGACTCCGGCCGCGCCTATCAACTGCACGACATCGATCAGGAGAAGATGCTGGAGCCGGTGACGAAGGCGTTCTTCCGGCCGACGAGTCATGCGGAGATCGTTCCGGCGATCTTCGACGCGTTTGACATCGCGACGTCTGGTGTCCCAGGTCCGGCCTTCGTAGAGATTCCCGTCAATCTTCAGCTCTTCCGGGGTGAGGTCGAGAGTTTACCGCGGTACGCCGACTGGTCGCTCGATGGGCGAGCGAGTGCCGGTCCGCTGGCATCCGGTCGTGCCGGTGAGGCGGCTACCGTCGCGGGCGCCGATGCGGCCGCCAGAACGGCTACCGATGCGGCCGCCATCGAATCAGCCGTCGACCTTCTGACGCGTGCCAAACGCCCCGGCATCTTTGTTGGCTGGGGTGCAGTTGACGCGACGGCTTATACAGCGCAGCTTGCCGACCGTCTGGTTGCCCCGGTAGCCACGACCCTACAGGGCCTCAGCGCATTTCCCTATTCACATGCGTTCCATACGGGCGTCGGCTTCGGACCGGCATCAGTCCCCGCCGCTCAGGAGGCTTTCAAGGACTGCGACTGCTTGCTAGCTGTTGGCGTCAGGTTCTCCGAACTGGGTACGGGGAGCTACGGGTTGCCGGTACCGAAGAACCTCATCCACGTCGATATCGACCCGTCGGTCTTCGACCGCAACTACACGGCTGCCGTGAAGATTGCCGGAGATGCGGCTGATGTCCTCGGTCGCATGGACGTATCGCTGGCAGGCTTTCGGAGCCCTAGGCAAGCATCCGACCTGGCGTCCAGGATCGCCAAACACAAGCAACGTTATGCGGCTGGGTGGCTCGAGTCAGCGGCTCGCGAACGGGTGTCCCCGGGGCATTTCTTCCGCAGCTTGCGCGAGACGCTCCCAGACGATTCCTTTGTCGTAGCTGACGACGGCATTCACACCTTCCTGACCGCTGAGCTCTATCCGGTTAACCGGCCTCGGGGCTTCATATCACCGACGGACTTCAATGCCATGGGTTACGCCGTTCCGGCCGCTATCGGAACGCGGATGGGCAACCCCGACCGGCCGGTCGCGGCAATCGTCGGCGATGGTGCATTTCTGATGACCGGCATGGAGCTGATTACGGCCGTGACACATAGTGTTGGAGTAGTCGTATTCGTTTTCCATGACGGTGAACTGGGGCAGATTTCGCAGTTCCAGCAGATCCCACTCAATAGAAAGACTTGTACGGTTCTCGGAGATCTGGATGTTGGGGGTGTGGCGCGAGCCACCGGTTGTGCGTTCTTCACCCTCGCGTCGACCGGCGATATTCCCGAGGTTGTCTCGAAGGCTTGTACAATGGCCTCTGAGGGTCGACCCGTCCTTGTCGACGTGCACATTGACTATTCCCGCAAGACGCAGCTAACAAAAGGAGTCGTTCAAACGAATCTTAAGCGGTTCCCTCTAGGCGAGAAAGCGAGATTTGTCGGCCGGGCCGCCAAGCGACACCTCTTCAAGCCGGAGGATTGACGAACGCGCAGTAGAACCGGCGATATTCGCAGCACCGCGCGCGAAGCGCGGTTCAAGGTGTGGAGGGTGAGCGCCAACCGATCCACGCTGCACGAGGGCCTCAAGCCGCGGCCGACTCAGATTGCGGGACCTAGTTGACGTCCCGCCGGACCGAGTTATAACGATTCAACCCGGGCGGTATTCCTTCGGCACCTCATCGGCTACCCTTTCGAACGCAAGGTATCCGTAGAAGGTCACCCCGTACGGATCGAGCACGTCTCCCTTGTAATCAAACACGGCGGGTCCGCGCTCCAAACGGATCCAGGACGTTTGGTACTTGAGTCGTCTGCGGCCCGCACGAGACCACTCCAGATAGGACTCGTCTTCGTATTCGCCCTTGAAGATGATCTCCGTGAATCCGTCAAACTCAAGCGTCTTTTCGTTTGGAGTTTCGCCCGGTTTGAAGAGTTCGGCCGCCTCGACGGGAAAGCGTGTTCCTGATGTAGGGTTGCCCGGCATCTCGCCCGGGCTTCCCGAACCCATCACCGTTCGGCCGTACGTCATGAACTGCTGCTCTTCGGTTCTGCCTGCGAGCAGCGCGAGCAGAAAATGACGAAACGATCCAATGAAAGCGTTGCGCCGATTGGTTTCCCAGAGCTGAGCCTCTTCCTCGGACTCCGGCTCAAGCTCCTCGTACAGCGGCTCCCCATCGTAGCGAGTCCGGGTAGGTTCGGCAACAAAGTCCTTCAGGAAGTACTGAATGCGATACCCGAGAGCACGGTTCTCGATTATAAGAGGCTGAGCCGCGAGGGCGCGAAATTCTCCGCCCGACGCTTCAAAATCCAGGACTTCCGGATTCATGATGCGGGTTTCTTGGGCGTTGGGAGTCTCGCCGATAAACAGTCGTTGGAATCGCTCGAGGCGTTGCCTCCATTTCTTGTCTCGCTTCGCCTCAACGACGACCTCGCCGAGCTCCACAACACGAGGCTTCAGCTGAAAGTCAACGACGCGCACCGCCGCAGTCCGCAGAAGCATATCACGCGCCTCCGGCTCGTAGCCGATCATCGACACGTAGAGTCGCAGCGCACCGATCGGAACACGTTCCAGTCTGTACGTTCCGTCCTGGCCCGTCGTCGTGCCGATCATGGAGGAAGCCACAAACACGTGTGCTCCGGGTAGAGGGGCGCCAGTGTCCGCCTCGGTTACCGTGCCTGTAATCGTAACTGCGGGAATCGTCTGAGCCTGGACCTGGCCGACGGTGAGGGCGACGAGGATACTCGCGAAAACGGCCTGTTTCGGCATCAATCTTTTCGGCGTTGTTTTGGAACGGCTTGCATACGGAACCGGGTCAACAATCGATCCTGAATCGTTTGCAAATTGCATTCGAAGTCACAGATAGGTCCAGAGCGACCTTCAACTGTTCCTTTCGGTGCCTGGTCCGAGCCGGTCCTTTTCTTTCAATAAGCCTCGGAGAGACCGGGTGTCTAATAGCTCGGACACCGCGGCCAGATGCGCCCTAGATGGCCTGAGGGCGAGCCTGGCAACCAACTGCCTTTAAACGGTGACCTGAAAGCCGATATGAAGATGGAATGCCCCCAATTAACATTCCACCTGCCAAGAAATGATACGTGCAGTTACCGTTGTTGCCGCGCTATTTGCAATCGTTTCGACGTCGCGCGCTCAAGATCTGAATAGCAATCTGTCGTCTGTAACGGACGAGTATTCGAGGCTGTACGTAGCGCCACTGATAGATGCCTACGGAGCCAACATCAACGCGGGCCTCTTCCATACCGCCAAGATCGGTGGGGGACTCCTTCCGAAAGTCGACCTGTATCTCGGCGTCAAGGTGTTCGGTGCGATGTTGCCGGCCGACCGGTCACTGTCGCTGTCTTACCAGACGGAAGAGATTTATACGGCACCGAACGGACAGCGCTACGTTGTCCCAGTGACGTTCGACATTCAGGGGGCGCCTACGGTTTTTGGCGAGACCGAGGCGGGTGAGGCGTCAGTTGCCATCAACGAGACCGTGGACGCTGGGCCGGACGGTGCGATGGGTACTGCCGATGACATCGTCATCAACGATGTTGTCTCAATGCCTCTGCTACCAGGGTTGGTCAACACGCCTGTGGCTCCGCTGCTGGTGCCACAAGTCGGCCTTGGTTCCTTCATGGGCACCGATGTCATAGTGCGTTATCTGCCGACATTGGAAACGGACAGCTACGGGTCAATCTCCTTCCGCGGCGCGGGAGTACGGCACAGCATAAGCCAGTACATTCCGATGTTTCCTGCAGACATATCTGCGCAGCTGGTATATCAGAGGTTGTCGATTACAGACGAACTCGATCAACAGACTCTGTTAGCGAAGGCATTTGCAGCCAACGTTGCGATTTCCAAGTCATTCACCGTCATCACCCTATACGGTGGGCTACAAGCAGAGAAGACGACTGTGAGCGTCGATTACGAGTTCGACACGGGTGAGCCTGAGTTGGGCATTCAGACAATCTCGTTCTCGCAACAGGCGCAAAACCGGTTTCGGATGATCGCCGGCCTGAGCTTTACACCCGGCCCAATCCAGCTGAACGTAGACTACGCCGTCGGGTCGCTGAACACTGTGTCGGCTGGACTCGGAATCGTTCTGTAGTCAGGAGGCTCCTTTGATTGCCTCGATGGTCTTGGGATCCTCGAGGCTCGAGATGTCTCCCGGATCGTTCCCGAGATAGGCGGCCCGGATAACCCGGCGCATGACCTTGGCGTTACGCGTCTTCGGCAGAGCCGTCGTAAAGCGTATTTCTTTGGGCTTGAGGGGTTTGCCGAGCGCTTTTGTGACGAGGTTCACGAGTTCCTTGCGCAGCCCATCGTCGGGGGCGGTGTGAGGTCCCGGAACGCAGAACGCGACCAGTGTTTCACCCTTCAACTCGTCGGGGACGCCAATTGCTGCACTCTCGGCTACTCCGGGATGAGCATTTAGTATCGATTCTACTTCGGCTGGACCCAGTCGCTTGCCGGCAACCTTGATTGTATCATCGCTCCGTCCGAGGATGTACCAAAGGCCGTCTTCATCAATCGCAGCGAAATCTCCGTGCACCCACAAACCCGGGTGCTTTCTCCAGTACGTCTGCAGGTATCGCTCGCGATCGTTCCAAAAGCCGCGCGTCATGCCAATCCACGGCTTACGGATGACAAGTTCACCCACGGCACCGCGTAGAGGCGACCCGCCCTCATCTACTACATCGGCGTCCATGCCGATAACAGGTCCGGAGAATGCGCATGGCTTAAGGGGCTTGAAGAAGTTGCCGCATAGGATGCCGCCACTGATCTCGGTTCCTCCGGAGTAATTCAGAATAGGTTTGGATGAGTCGAGCACGTTCTTGAACAGCCATTTCCACGATTCGGGATCCCAAGGACTTCCAGTTGAACCGACGGCCCGAAGCGTAGACACGTCGTGCATGCGAATGGGCTCGGTGCCATGCGGTTTCAGAGCCCGCACGAGTACAGGTGACAGGCCGAGGTGCGTCACGTGATGCTTTGCGACGAGTGACCAGAGTCTGTCTACCCCGGGGTAATCCGGAGCCCCGTCGTAGATCATCATGGATGCGCCATTTATCAAGGCACCGAAAACGAGCCACGGCCCCATCATCCAGCCCATGTCGCTCATCCAATACATGGTCTCCCCGCGCTTCAGGTCCATACTGTGGCGCATGTCCTGCGCTGCCTTGACAGGAAAGCCACAATGTGTGTGAACGGCCCCCTTCGGACGCCCGGTAGTACCGCTCGTATAGATGATCATCACGATCTCTTCCGCATCGGTCCTCTCGGTGCGCGCGTCAGCAGGCTGATTCGGCACCAGTTCGTGCCACCAGTGGTCGCGACCTTGCGTAATGGGGACCTCTTTGGACTCGGTTCGGCGGAGCACGACAACGTGCTCGACTGTCGGGACCGATCTCAGGGCTTCGTCGGCCACTTGTTTCATGTCGATGCGTTTTCCTCTGCGAAAGGATCCATCGGCCGTGAAAAGGGCGCGAGCGCCGGCGTCGTTAAGTCGGGTCGAGATGGCCTCCGCTCCGTATCCGCTGAACAAGGGAAGGATGACACCGCCCACCTTGGCGATGGCAAGGAAGGCAATGATCACCTCGGGTACCATCGGCATGTACAAACCGACGGCGTCGCCCCTACCGATCCCCAATTGCGACAGAGCGCTTGCACACCGACATACTTCCTCGTGGAGCTCCCGGAACGTCATGGTGCCACTCGCGCCTTCCTCAAGCTCCCACCTAAGCGCCGGCGAATCACCAACGTCGGTCTCGAGCCACTTGTCAAGGCAGTTGTGCACGATGTTCATCTTCCCCTTCGTGCACCACTTCGGGAACTCCGCGCCATCCGTTAGATCGACGACCTGCTCGTAGTCCTCATAGAACTCGATCTCAAGATCGGCAAGCGCCTCCTTCCAAAACCACCCTATATCCCCGACGGACCGCTCATGAAGCTCATCGTAGGATTCGATATTGAGCTTGCTCATGAACGCAGAGAGGTTGCTTGCTTCGATCCAGTCCGGCTCGGGCTTCCACGCTATTTCCTGACCGAACGGGAACTGGTCGTCGATTCCGCGATTCGCTTGAGACATTGCGGCTTGGCTGTTGTTTGTTGGGAAGTTTCGTTTTCAAGGGAGATGGAAGTCGCGTAAGGGACCTCAGGTCTACCGTTCCTGCACTGACAGCAGCGGCTGCCGGCAGTGATCCGGCGAACAAACGACGGCATCAATATTACTGGTGAAATAATGGAAGACAAAACGAAGGAATCGAAGGATGAACTTCGTCGCCGGCTTTCTCCGGAGCAGTTCAAGGTGACGCAGCAGAAAGGGACTGAGCGCGCATTCACCGGCACGTATAATGACCATCATGAGGATGGTATGTACAGTTGTGTTGTTTGCGGTCAGCCGTTGTTTGACTCGAAGACGAAGTACGATTCCGGATCGGGGTGGCCGAGCTTCTACAAGGCCGCAGACGATTCCAATGTCGGAATGGAGGAGGACCGGAGCCTTGGTATGCGACGTACCGAGGTAGTCTGCTCCTCATGTGAGGCTCACCTGGGCCATGTGTTTCCGGATGGTCCGCAACCCACGGGCATGCGCTTCTGCATCAACTCTGCGTCGCTTGACTTTGAGCCGCGATCACCCGAAGATCAGGCAGATAGTAAGGACGAAGTAGAGTAGGGACCGGTGCGAGGTGGAAACGCCCGAGCGATAGGTTGGCGCTGGGGGCGGTCACGAAAGCCGACTGCGCCGGTTGGCGAATGTCTCTACGGAAGCCCCGACGAGGCACCTCATCGCCCGTTGCTGGGTACCGCTTCGTGCGCTTCGGGCCGCCACGAGAACGCGTATTCCTTATCCTCGGCGGCTTCGGCCGTGCGCGTCATGTTGAGTGGCCGGAACGTGTCGACCATCACCGCCAGCTCTTCGGTGGCCTCCTTGCCGATGGATGCCTCTACGGTGCCGGGGTGCGGACCGTGGGCGATGCCACCCGGGTGCAGCGTAAACGACCCCCGGTCGATGCCCTTTCGGCTCATGAAATTCCCTTCCACATAGTACAGAACCTCGTCCGAGTCGATGTTTGAGTGGTTGTACGGAGCGGGAATGGCCTCCGGATGATAGTCGTACTTTCGCGGCACGAAAGAGCAGATCACGAAGTTGCGGCCGGCGAAGGTCTGGTGGACCGGCGGCGGCTGGTGGATCCGGCCGGTGATCGGCTCGAAATCATAGATCGAGAACGTGTACGGATACATGTAGCCGTCCCAGCCCACGTAGTCAAACGGGTGGTACCGATAAAACAGCCTATGGAGTGCGCCGTTCTTGGCGATTCGCACGTCAAACTCTCCCTCTTCGTCGTATGTGATCAGCTCGGAGGGCGGGTGAATGTCGCGTTCGCAATAGGGGCTATGCTCTAGCAGCTGTCCAAACTCGTTACGGTACCTCCGTGGGAAGCGGACTTCGGAGAAACTCTCGATTAGCAGGAGGCGCGGTTTTGTCTCTCCTTCGAACTTCCATCGGTGCGTGATAGTCCGCGGGACATGTACGTAATCCCCCTTCTTGAAGTCGAGTCGCCCGAACGGACTTTCGAGCACGCCTTCTCCCTCATGTACAAAGACGATCTCGTCGGCTACGGCATTCCGGAAGAAGTAGTCCATCGGCTTCGTCGGATTGCACACGGCGAGTCTTACGTCACTATTGCCCATCACATATCGACGGCTTTCGAGGTAGTCGCCTTCAGATGCTACGTCGAAGCCGCGAATGTGCCGATGTCGCAGATGGTAATCATCTGCGTAGTCGATACGATGGGGGATCGGTGGTTCGATTCGTTCCACCACCGTCGGTGGATGGAGGTGATATGCTATCGAGGATATCCCGCTAAAGCCCTCGGCCCCGATGACTTCCTCGGCGTATAACTGACCATCCGGGCGTCTGAACTGGGTGTGGCGTTTTGCCGGTACCTTCCCGAGCCTGAAATAGTGTGGCATCAACTTGCCTCGTAGGATTTCTTAAAGCGTTCCCCGTAGCTCCTGCTCGCGCTCGATCGCTTCGAACAGAGCCTTGAAGTTACCCTTGCCAAACGATCGTGCGCCCTTACGCTGGATGATCTCGTAGAAGACAGTGGGCCGGTCCTGAACAGGCTTGGTAAAGATCTGCAGGAGGTAGCCTTCGTCGTCACGGTCCACAAGGATTCCGAGTTCCTTGAGGGAGTCGATGTCCTCATCGATCTTGCCGACACGCACTTGAAGCGTGTCATAATAGGTCGTCGGCACGTGCAGAAACTCAACGCCGCGCCGGCGCAGTTCCGATACTGTGTGAACGACGTTGTCCGTCGCCAGGGCGACATGCTGAACGCCAGGACCCCCATAGAAATCCAGGTACTCTTCAATCTGGCTCTTCTTTCGGCCTTCTGCCGGCTCGTTGATCGGAAATTTGATCCGTTCGTTTCCATTGGACATGACCTTCGACATGAGCGCCGTATAGTCAGTCGATATGTCCTTGTCGTCGAACGACACGAGCTGCTTGAAGCCCATCACGTCCGCGTAGAATTTGACATACTTATTCATGTCGCCGAGGTCGACGTTGCCGACGCAGTGATCGACATACTTGAGTCCGATCGGGTCCACTTTCCAATACGGGTTGTTCCACGGGCGAAAGCCGGGTATAAACAGGCCGTTATAGTTCTTTCGCTCGACGAACGTATGGACGGTATCGCCATAGGTTGAGATCGACGCTCGGACAATCTCGCCGTGTTCGTCTGTTAGCACGACGGGCTCACTTACGGCGTGTGCGCCGCGTCGTACCGTCTCCTCGAAGGAGTAGCGTGCATCGTCTACCCAGAGTGCGATGTCCCGAACGCCGTCGCCATGCTGACGAACGTGCTCGGCAATGGGCGAGTCCGCCGACATGGCTCCGGTGAGCACGAACCGAATCTTGTTCTGCTGCAGGAGAAAACTGGTGCGGTCTCGCTGTCCGGTCTCGAGGCCGGCATAGCCGACAACCTCAAAACCAAAAGCTGTTTGGTAGTAGTGTGCGGCCTGACGAGCATTGCCGACGTAAAACTCGACGTAGTCCGTGCCGTTGATCGGCAGGAAGTCGTCGGCCTCCTCAAGTCCTGATGTGGGAAGGACAGATGGTTCAGGCATTAGGGTTCGCAAGTGTTGTGATTGAGAGACTATCGGTTCAAAAAAGCGCTTTTCCAGCTAAAAAAAGACTCTGAATTGTGGAAAATTAGACTGTTTCGGATGCGCGTCGTTCCCGTGGTCACAGCCTTGGCTACATTTGTGTTCGGGCGCCGGCGGAGTCCTCTCGTCGTATCATATTCCTACCTCTTGCTACATCGTACAGTGATGAATTCGCCCATTCAACCCTGGACAGTACTCGAAAGCCGATACATCCTTCGTCGAAAATGGATGGAGGTTCGGGAAGATCGTGTCCGACTTCCCGGCGGGGCCGTGATCGACGAATTTCACGTGCTGGAGTATCCGGATTGGGTCTGTGTGATTCCCGTGACCGACGACGGCCGTGTCGTTCTCATCGATCAGTACAGACACGCCATCGAGCGGGTATGCCTCGAGCTCCCGGCGGGCGTCATCGATGCCGGAGAGACTGTTTTGGAAGCCGCTAAGAGGGAATTGCTTGAGGAAACCGGCTATTCCGCTCCAGACTGGATTCCGCTGGGTCGTTGCGCGCCGGAACCGAGCAGGCATTCAAATAGCGCTCACTACCTTCTGGCAAGGAATGCGTATCGCTCGGCGGAGCCCAGTCCCGAAGAAAGCGAGAATGTGCGCGTGCGTATTGAAGCCGTGTCGTCGCTGCCGGACCTGATCGAGCGAGAGGATATCGTTCATGGCGTTCATGTGGCAGCGATTCTAACGGCTGTGATGAAGGGCGAGTTGTCGTTCTGAACGCGCCGCGCAACAACGGGGCCAGAGAATCGTTTTGCGGAGTAAAGCATCGTCCCACATCAGTGCTGCATGCGCTCCGCCTTCCTCGTCCTTCCTGGTCTTCTTTGGCTGCTAGGCTGCCAGACAGGCAATCGCTTTGCGGTGTCC
>JAHHLP010000008.1 GCA_018679295.1 Rhodothermia bacterium | reverse complement strand
AATGTGGTAAAACTCGCCCTCCACGTACAGTTGACACTGAACAGTACCCTCATGAAAAATCGTCAGCGTGTCATCGCCGCACGAATCAAGGAATCGAAACGCGCTTCGCCCTGACGCGAGGCCCCCGATCGCATGCCGTTCACCGCAGGCCTCGAACTCAAGTGAGTAGGTCGTCCAGGCCGCGGTGTTTTGAATGCGCAGCGTAGACGTCTGCAGCCAAATGAGGTTGGGCAGCAAGAGCAGCACAAGCAACACCCCTGTGTAAAGCAACCATCGCATCGGTGTGCTATGTATTAGGCTCGACGTCACGGTTCGTGCAAAACATGATCGGTGCTGACAGTTACGTCATTTCGTCTCTCAAGATGCAGAATAGCGAATGACGTAGACTGTCGTTCGCGCCCTGTACCATCAGCGAGAATTACCGTTGTCCATGTCGGCCACGATTCGCCATCGACCGTCTTCGGACTTCGTGAGCACGAGCACGTATTTGCCGATGTCCGGATCGTCAGGTTGGCGTGCGAAGCCTCCAATGATGTAGCCCAGACTCCCATCCTCCCCAAAGTCGTAGGCCCGAAGCACGAGCGGCCCACCGGAATTGCCGTAGGCCCTGACGATCGCACTTCGCCCACGCGCCGGGGGATGCCCGGGTCGCAGTACGAATCCATCCTCCGTAAACAGGTCGGCCAGCGCCTCCGCGTCCCGCCGTTTCCAGCCGTCCTCATACGCACGCAGGACGGAATCAAAAGCCGGAGGCAGTTCTACCTGCACCGGCACCGCCTCGCCGGGCGGCTGCTGGTTCGGTGGCTCCTGCGAAAGTGCCGACGGTGTACCGACCAGCGTCGAAGACGCGAATAGCGAGACCAAGACGAGCGTCCTGACTAACATGAGTTCACCTCAGGGATCTATCCACTTATGTACGAACGTCCACGCCGCATCGAGAGTTATGCCTTCTCGTTGTGCTACCGACAGCGGGTGGACTGTCGGCTCGAGTTCGATGAAGGGTCGCTGCGATCCGTCGCGATAGTGTACCATCGCTTTTAGATGCAGGCTCGACTGATCGCCGAATCCCACGTCGTTCGACAGCCATCCAAAAAAGGGCCCGATAGAAGACGAGTCGGGGCGGCCCGCATACAACTGAAAGTTCTCCGCCTTCTGCGAGACCCAGGCGCCAATGCCCAGCGAACTTGCGTAATCGGCAACCGGGATTTCGATGACGCCACGAACAAAATGGTGCTCATCGTCCACAACACAAAGGTCACTGCCAAGACTGACCCGGAGATCTCGCTCATGATCGGGAACGTCAAGCGCAAGGGCCGGCTGATCAAACCCGACATCCGGTAGTCCTTTGTGCGTCTTGCCGCAGCAGGAGCAAACGTAGCTCATGATCTAGCGGTGGCTGGTGTCATGACTCGATAGAATTCTTGGAGACCACCTATTGTGGTTCGACGTAGTACGGAAAAGGATATCCAGGGTTGTGCTGCTGGTGAATGCGGTACACGGCCTGTATGTCTTCTGACATCCCACCATTCTCCCAGACCACCGCCTCTTCGACGAGGGCCTCAGCCATTTGACTGACCAATGTGGTCAAATTGACGTGGGTCATCCGTGCCTCATCTTCCAGCGAGTAATGCAGCACCGGACCCGCAACTCGTCCGTCTCCGCCGCAGTGCAGGCCGTACCACTCGCCGCTAAAAGAGAACGCCGGCAGGTAGTTCGAGGGCCACGCTGAGAACGGAATACCGGTCAGGAGCCTGCGCTGCGATATCGCCTCATCAACCGACAGGAAGTCGTGATACCATATGAACGGAGCTGCAGCTTCGGCACCGTCGCGCCACGACCACAACGTTCGCATCTCGGCAGTCGGCTCGCAGCCAGCATCTTGCAGCAACTCATCGATCCGCGAAACCGCCAGACCAGGCCGAAGTCCGTCAACGATATCAGTAGCGTTTTCCTGGTGCCAACCGAGAATTGTGTCGAGGCCATTGAGGAGGATTTGGTTGTCAAATGCATCTTCCGCAGCAGCCACCGCAGACGGTGACGTTCGAAAATCTGCGCGGCAGGCGCTGACTACGAGTAAGCACAACACGAGTCCACCCATCAGCCCGGCTTTGATGGGCCCCGAACGGTAATTCATCATCGACTCGGATCCTGGATACCAGTCTTACCGGCCCAAACTAGGGTTCCTCGCGGCAACACGATAACTTTGCAGAGCAAACGCATGATTCAGGGGCCTCAAGTGGTCAGCACTCTGGCGCCTCGCCTCAGTACAACAACCGACTCGTCGGTATGACCACCCGTAGAGAATTCCTTCGCCTTTCAGCCTTTTCTGCGCTTTCACCCTCTCTGATGGCTGAAATTCGGCACCTTGTTCAATCGGCCAACGCCGGTCGAGACGTGCGATCGATGTCTGCAGGCCCGACGGTCCTTTTTCAGGGTGACAGTATCACGGATGCAGGACGCGATCGGGCTAACTACTACGCGAACTCCGGACCCGGAATGGGGAGTGGATACGTTCGCCATGTCGTTACGCAACTACTCGGCAAGAGCCCGGACGAAGGGTATCGATTTTATAACCGGGGCATCAGCGGAAACAAGGTCCACCAGCTTGCCGACCGCTGGGTCGACGACTGTCTGAACCTGAAACCGGACGTACTCAGCATCCTGATAGGAGTGAACGACTTCTGGCATACGCTCGGAGGTGCCTACGACGGCACGGTTGAGCTATACGACGCGGACTACCGGCAGCTGCTGGATCGAACGTTGGAGGACCTTCCTGAAGTCGCACTGATTATCGGTGAGCCGTTTGCGGTACAGGGGGGATCGGCCATTGACGATCGTTGGGTGTCGTTTCACGCCTACCGACGCGCCGCGCGGCGCATAGCTGAAGACTACGGGGCCGTGTTTGTGCCGTACCACAAGATCTTCGCTGCTGCTCTCCAGCAGGCTCCGGCCGACTACTGGTGCCCGGACGGCGTGCATCCCTCCATGGCCGGGTGTTACCTGATGAAGGAGGCGTGGCTGGCCGGTTTTGACGAGCTTTAGCTCGCCGCCGAGTCGACCCGATTACGCGGATGCCACCGCCTAAATGGAATCACTTGTGACCTGTTTGGAACGTGCGCGCCTCAATCACCCCCGGCCTCTCCGAGTTCGGGGTCGCTGTCTCCAGAATCTGATCGTAATAGCGACCGGCGGCAGCCTCATCGTTCAGATATAGTGAGGCCCGGGCCAGCCCGAGAAGCGTGTTGAGCCTGCCAGGCGTCCGCTCGTTGACGCTCCGTATTCCTCCAGAGCTTTGCGCGGTAGCCCATACGAAACATCGCGCGGATTTGGTTGGTGGTCCCAGGATGGCACCCCGAGCAGGCACGACTACGACTTTCGCTGCTTGCCCTTCTTCGCACGTCGGGCGACCTCAACCGCCTTCTCGACCCACCGCTCCAGCTCGTCCACATCTTCCAGCACGTCAACGTGCACTTCGAAGTACTTCATCGCTCTATCGTCGTCGTACGGCCTGAAG
>JAHHLP010000269.1 GCA_018679295.1 Rhodothermia bacterium | reverse complement strand
TGTCTTCTTCAGGACGGCGCCGTGCAACGATGAGAGAGGTGGCTCGACGCTGCGAACGAGAAAGACGCTCTTGAGCCTCGTAGTCTCAAGCCGCTGGCCGGTGACATGACGGTCGATTGCCTCGATGTAGTTCTCTATGTCGGGCAGTTCAGGCAGGGGCGGGTTGGGCTTTAGTGTTCTTTCGACCGTAGCTCGCGCGCTGGCAAGATAGCAGTTTGTCCATCGACCACGCCGATCCTGCATGTGCGCCGGGCTGGCCCGAGGTACCTGTAGCCGTGGGAGGTATGAATGAAATTCACTGACCCTGGTTCGGGGGACATGTCACGGCTACTGACTCCTGTCCGCTCGAATTCTGCGCCTTGAGTAACAGTCAAGCCGCTTGATGCGTAATCCCAACGGCTTCGTTTTCATTCGCCAGCAGGATCCAATCGCAATGTTCAACCGGACCAGATCGTCTCGACCGGCCGTTATCCTGTCAGTCGCTGTCGGCCTTATGGTAACCACGACGGCGGCGGGGCAGAACTCGCTGGATTACTATCAATCGAAGGAGTTGGCTGATGCCGGCCTTGCCGCCGGGCGCTATGAAGAGTCGGCCGAGCTATATACCAGGCTTTTGTTGGATCGCCCCGACGACCCAGAGTTGCTCCGGTCGCTTTGGGCTGCGCTTTATCGCGCGGAAGCCCTCAACGATGCTCTCGTTGTCGGAAATCAGCTACACGACCTGCTAGGAAGCGATCCGAATCTGAGCTATTCGATTGCGCGATTGCACGCCACCGCGGGCAATTTCGACGATGCGTTGACTTGGCTGGGCACGTCGCTGGCTGAGGGCTTGGAAGACAGGACGGACCTCGCGGCGGACGAGTCGTTTGCGCGACTCCGGGACGACTCTCGTTTTAGGGAAATGGCTGGGCTGCCATCGGACGGACTTACGCGTAACGAAGGCTGGCTGTACGACCTGGAATACCTCGTCGAAGAGGCGCAGAGACTGCATGCCGACCCCGAACGACCCGCGTTCTCCAAGACGTTCCTCGAAGCAGTCGACAAACTAGGAGCGGACATTCCGACTCTGACCGACGAACAAATGGTGCTCCGGATGATGCAGTTGGCCGCCATTCTCGGCGACGGACACACAGCGATCTACGGCCCTTCCGGGGACTCACCGATCGCGGTCAATGCCGGGGCGCTGCCGGTGTTGTTCTACCTGTTCTCGGACGGCCTATACGTAGTTGATGCCGTGCCCGACTGGAATTCTCTCATCGGTGCACGTGTGGAGCGAATCGGAGCACTTGCGCCATTGGAGGCATTGGAACGACTTCACACCTACCGAGGCGTCGACAATGCGATGACGATGACTTGGCTTGGTGTGCATTTCTACTTGCGGCGTCTGTCGTTGCTCAAGGGAATCGGAGCCGTGGGTCCAACGGAAGAGGGAGTCACGCTCGTGGTAGCTCGGAAGGAGGACGACTCCTCAAAAGTGGTTCTTGAAGTCGGTCAGTACGAATTCCGACGCAAGCTAAGGCCGCCTGCCCATATCGAGACTCCGCCTCGTTATCTCCGCAATGTCGACGCAAACTACTGGATGGAGTCGATTCCTGACCGGTGCAGTATTTACTTCCAGTTCAATCAGGTACGAAACGAGGAGGGAGGCCCCTCCATCGAAGAGTTTTCTCAACAGCTCGCATATGCGCTGCACGACACCGGGTCGAGAAACCTGATTGTTGATGTGCGTCACAACAATGGCGGCAACAACTCTCTGCTTCGACCGCTGGTGAGAGTACTTGTCGACTTCGACATGGGCGAGGATCATCGACTACTCGTAATCACGGGCCGCAACACCTTTTCTGCGGCTCAGAACTTCGTCAACAGGGTAGAGCGACTGACCGATGCCGTCTTCGTTGGTGAACCCAGCTCATCGAGTCCGAACTTTGTCGGTGAGGAGACTAATCTCCATCTACCGTGGAGTCGGCTTCGGGGCAGCATGTCGTCCAAGTACTGGCAGGACTCCGATCCAGGTGACCGGAGGCCCTGGATAAGCCCGGACGTGCCTGTGGCGCTCTCGGCTGCCGACTATTTCTCCGGAGTGGATCCCGTGATGGACGCGATCGACCCGCTGCTAACTTGTGTTCCTTGATCTCCGGCGCGCTTTTGGACTCGTTCGAGTCTTGGCACTCCGGAGGCAGTCGATGCCAAAGACCTTCCTCTCAGCTCGGGTATGCTCTCTAGCGACTCATGTGCGGGGATGGGCTGGCCAGTTCACTGTAGTCGTTGTTATCCCATTCACATGAGATAAAGGGCGAAAAGCAGCATCAAGCCCAAGAGCAGTATCGCCACGAGAGTGAGGCCTGTCTTCTGGTGAGGGAATTCGTAGCCACAGTACGGGCAGGTCTTATAATCGCTTCGACGTCCCGCGACTGCCATAGCGCAGGAAGGGCATTCAAACGAGCTGGTCATGAGCTGTCAAATCCTGGGGTTGGGTTTGATAACTCTCGGCGGTGATTCGTGGATCCGAAGTCGATGCGGAGATCGCTCTGTTCGATCTGCTGGGAAGACGCCTTTGGACCGCTCGTGTTGTGCGAACTTTGTCCAAAGCGACCGAAGTCTTCCTGCAATTGATGTCGACGGTCTCACTTGCGTGTCTACCTACTTAGGGCCGAAGGTGGTCGACTCGCGGCGACGACAAGTCTGGTTGTTCGATGACTAAACAAGGTCTCTGAGGGCAACATTTTGCGCAAACTACATGAGTCTCTGACGTTGATTGAGTTATCGAGCACTCGGACTTTCCTTAACCTATATTTTCACCCTCTGCGTCCGGGTACCTAGATCTAATCCCTACACGCGGCCCTTGTCAGTACTGGAAAAAGAACAAGAAGGGCGAAGGCCTGATCTATCTGTGCTTTGAGGCAGGCGCCGCGACGTGTGAGGAATTCTTCCACTACGCGGACCATTCAACTAATGCCAAGGAACCATGCAGCGTTTCATCCTCCTATTTGCCGCCACATGCCTATCGTTCGCGTGCGCCGCAACTGCTCAGCAGATTTCGGTCGGGCCGCAGCTCAGTCTTGTCGGAGTGGGCGCAAGCGCCTCCGGTCAAATCAACGACCTCGTCAGCATCTCCGGTGAGTTCGGATTCATTCCGCTGGGCGACATCAGTCTCGATGCGGACGACATCGAGTACAACGTGAACCCGAACGTCGCGGGCGGAATGATTGGCGTGAACCTTCATCCGCTCGGCAACAACTTCTCCGTCGGTGCCGGTATCTTTTTCGGGGGATATTCTGGTGATGCAGCGACGGAGACCCTCGTGGACGAAATCGAGATCGGCGACCAGACGTACGACGGCGCGGACGTCGGTATGCTTGTGGGCGAATTCAAATGGAACGGCATATCTCCGGCCATCACGCTCGGCCTGCGGGGTAAGGGGTTCAATGTTGGGATCGGCATCGCTTTCTCGGGTTCGCCCGATTTTGACGTCGACGCCACGGGCGTGCTCCGCAGCGACCCCGAGTTTCAAACTGAGCTGCAACGTGAGGTAGACAGCGCCCGCGATGATCTCGAGAGCGTCCCCTTCATCCCTATATTTCGTATCGGCTATCAGTTCGGCGTGAGCGGTTAGCGGGACAGGAGCGGCCAGGCTCGCACATTGTAGTCGGAGCGTGTAGCGAAGGGCGTCTGTCTAGCATAAGTCTCGATCTCGCGGGAGCAAGGGCAGACCAGTTTCCGGCTGGTTTCCTTTCACCCTGCCCCTAACGTGTAAACGACAAAACCACTAACACTATGCGTGCCAGTGGCTTATAAAATAGTCATGTGCCCGGGACTGGAATCGAACCAGCACGCCCTTTCGGGCACCGCCCCCTCAAGACGGCGCGTCTACCAATTCCGCCACCCGGGCCGGGGTGCTGCCTATGCAGACAAAAAGTATACGGCGCGGCCTAATAATCACTCGGAATCGCCTCGCAAATTCGCACAATTTTTCAGCAACAAAGAAAGGGCCTCCCACCGCGGCGCGAGAGGCCCTTTCCCATCGTCGGGATTGAAGGCGTTAGCCCGCGTTCCCGAAACTCCCGAAAGGAGCGTTGCCCGGTCCATGCTGACCGATGCCCCGGTTCCCGCCTCCGCGCATCGTATGTCTGCGGAGTCGATGGTGGAGGGCGCCATGAATCTGATAGATCTCAAAGCCGACCTCATCCAGCAACGCTGCGACCTCTTCGTCGCGCGTCTCCTTGAGGGCCTGCACGGCCGCATGCATTTCGTCTCGATCCGCCTCAGAGGTGCGAAGCTCGTCTCGCAATGTTTGCACGGCTTCCCGAAACTCGTCCAGAATCGCGTCTAGGGCTGCTGCACTGTCTGTGTCCAGGTCGAGCACTTCGTTTCGGACCTGCCCGGCGGCCTCGCGTCGTGCCTCGCGCTCTTCCAAGCGACTCTGGTGCATTTCTTCCAGCTGGGTGCGTTGCTCGTCAGTCAGCAGTGCGTCTATGTCGCTGCGCATCGCGTCACGAAGCTCACCGGCTTGCACGCGGGCCTCCTCACGTGTCAACGCACCACTCGAAACCTGATCGCGTAGCGCATTCAGCTGTTCGCGATACGACTCGCGGATCTGGTCAACTTGTGACTGTTGTTCCTCGGTAAGAAGCTCACGCAATGCGCCTGCGTGCATATGCCCGGCCGCAAGACCACCGTTCGGTCCGCCTCGGCCAATGCGTCTCGAGCGGCGCGTGCCGGACTCATCGGCTCTCGGGCCGGCCTGAGCTCTATTAGTAGGATTTGATGCCCGCTCAAGCAGACGCTGCTTCTGCTCATCGGTCAACGTCGACTGCAGT
>JAHHLP010000583.1 GCA_018679295.1 Rhodothermia bacterium | reverse complement strand
TTTCAGGGCGATCCGGCGTGGAGGCTCGAAAAGAGGTGCACGCTTAGGTGCTTCTTACGGACTTTCGGTGCCAAGTGCAAGCGAGATGGGCGGACAGCCCGCTCTCACGCGGCCGGCTCGCCCGCCTGCCGCTCGCTGAGCTGGTCGATGCGCCGTAGGACCTCGTCGACGATCGGCTGCAGCTCGGCATCAGCATCCTTCCACAGTTCTGCGAGCTTCACGTAGTACTCGAGCGCCTTGTCGGTCTCGCCGCGTGCCTCGTACAGCTCACCGAGCTTGCGGTAGGTGGGTCCAAGCACGTGACGATCGTCGGTGAGGAGCGACGGTGAGCGCTCATTGGCGTGCCGAAGGTATGCAGCCAACGCGGCGTCCGCGTCTCCCAAGCCCTCGTAGGCCGTGCCGACTTCGAAGTTGCCGCAGTACGTGACCGGCCAGCCGCCCATCTTATTGTAGCAGCGCTCGTAGGATTCGATAGCATCCCGGTAACGTCCGTCCGCCAGAGCAATCGCGCCGCGCGCCGCGTCTGCGAACGGTAGTCCTTCGACGATCTCGGACGGCAAGTCACGCTCGAATCTGTCTATGACCTCCCGCGCACGCAACACGTTGCCTGCATATGCGAACGCAAGTGCGACCGCCGAGTACGGCCGGTTGACGGGTGCAATCTCGTCAAAACGGGGGTCGGCCAAAACAGATTCCAGTCGCTTCACCGCTCCGGGCACATCGTTACCGAAACGTGTGTCGACAAGACTCTGTTCGACCTCTGCAATCAGGGCCCATTGGTGAACCGCCCGTTTCTCACTCAACTGCTGGAATTGCTCTAGGGCTGTCTCGGCTTCCCCTAGCTTGCCACGAACGAGTCGATCGGAATACCGATACCATTGACCAAGCCAGAGCCAGACGTCGTTCCCCTCGGCTTCCTGCAGCCAGCGGTCGAGGTGGCCATCAACCGCTTCGAAGTTGCGCTGAGCCGCTTCTATGCGGACCCGCCACCGCGCGGCGCGCACGTCTTCGCCGTTAAGCGTCTCGTAATCGGTGATCAGGGAGTCCGCTTCCTCGTATCGACTCAGTCCAAGAATACCGTCGAGCGAATTCTCGCGTGCCACCCACGAGCCGTCGACCTCCAAAGATGCAAGCCCTGCTTCCCGCGCCTCCTCCCACTGGCGAGTCTGAATGCTAAGCGCGGAGTAGTTCGCGAGTGCGATCTCGTCGTCGGGTTTCTCCTCGAGAAGCAGCCGGTACGCCTCTTTCGCCTGCTCTTGGTCGAGCTCGACGTTCCAGAAATAGAAGGCCGTCGCGTGATAGCGCTCGATCCGCGGAAGCCGATCCCGAAGCTGGTAGGCAGTCCGCGCGTGCTCACGCTGACGATCGAAGTCGGCGGCGGTCTGTGACAAGAGGACGGCAAGCTTGCGGTGCGCCATCGCGAACTCGGGGTCGATCCGGATCGCCTCCTCAAGCAAGGCCTGCCCCCGTTCATAATCGTTGTCGATGTCAACGGCGCGCTGACTCTGCGTGTACTTCTCAAGCGCCTCGATGGATGCCGTGGTCACCTTGTCGAGAGGCTGGCCACTTCGAATCGACGTCAGAGATTCGCCAATCTGGTCCCGCAGATTCGCGGACAGCCGGTCGACGGCACCTACTACCTCGTTGCGGCTTTCGGCGATCTCGCGAAGCGAAACGTAGCTTTCGCCGTCGGCGGACGCGATCAGCTCGGCCGTGATGATGTAGCCGTCGGCGAGACTGCTCAGCGTGCCAGTCACGACACCCTTCGCACCCTCGCGGGCCGCCACCTCCAATGCCAGCTCGCGCGACAGCGTTGTATCAGTGGGCAGCTGCATACGCTCGAGCGCCTCGGCGATGCGCGGCGTTTGCATCAGCCGGATCACGGGGGATTGGCTGAGGTCGATGCGGAAGAGTTCGGTGACAGACTGGCTCAGCGTGCTGTCGGCGGTTCGGTTCTCGAAGTCGGCAACGATCAGCTGGTCGCGTTCACTCAAAACCCCGGCACTGACCAGGCTGGCGGCCGGGCCGATGCCTGCCGAACGCATCACGGCGAACGCGGCGGTGAACAGGATCAGACCCGCGAATGCAGCAAACCCGCCGATAACGGCGTTACGTACGGTCAGCAGGCGCCGGATTCCGCTCCGCGATGAAGGTTGGTCAGACTCGGCGAGGATCTGCCGACGCTCGTGCATGCTTCCCAGCAGGAGGGAAGGCAAACCGATGGCGAGCAGAATACCGGTCGCCACGAGCACCCAATCCGGAAGACCCGCGAGTATCATGACGGCATAGGACAGCCCCATGACGCCGGCCGATATCAGCCCGAACACGACGAGCAGTTTGACGGGATCGTGATACCAGCCGAGTCGCGACTCAGGTGTCGTCTGTTCTACAGCTGACGGCGCGGGCGGATCGGCGATGCGCATCAAATCTCTCGCCACTTCTGCCGTCAATTGCAGCCGCCTATCCGGATCCTTGTCGAGGCTCGACGCGACGAACTCGCGAAGCTCCGCCGGCGTGTCGGCGGGCAGCTTCGAAAGGTCGACGTCTTCGTTGAGGACTGCGTACAGCACCGCCTGCTCATAGTCGCCCTTGAACGGCACCTCACCCGTCAGCATCTGGTAAAGCGTGATGCCCAGCGACCACGTGTCGGCCTCCGGACCGGCATCTTCGCCGCGCACTTGCTCGGGCGACATGTACGAGCTCGTCCCCAGGGTAGAGCCCGACTTGGTCAGATGCGTGCCGCCCGCCAGCTTCGCAAGTCCGAAGTCCAGGATCTTGACATACCCATCCTCCGTGAGGACGATGTTGCCCGGCTTGATATCCCGGTGGACGATGTCCTTCCGGTGCGCCGCCGCGAGGCCATCGGCGATTTGAGATGCGATACGTGCCGCTTCGGGAATCGACAGCCGTCCACGGGCGATGCGGTCCTTGAGCGTCTCGCCCCCGTAGTAGGCCATGACGATAAAACGCTGTCCGCCAGAGTCGGCGCCCCCCGGCTCCGTCTCCCCGATGTCGAAGATGCTGCAGATGTTCGGGTGGTCGATCGACGACGCGGCCCGCGCCTCCCCGACGAACCGCTCAAGGGCGACGTCGTCGAGGGTCAGGTGGCTCGCGAGAAACTTCAGGGCAACGAACGTATCGAGCCGCGTGTTGCGCGCCTTGTAGACGACCCCCATGCCGCCTCGCCCCAGCTCCTCCAGGATCTCGTAGTGCCCGACCGTCGTGCCAACCATGCGTCTCGTTCTTCTGATTTACTCTAGGTTACGAAATGCGCGTAAGTTTGGCCGCATGTCTTTTCTTTCCGTCGGCTATCGACGGGGTGACGATGACGTATGGCTGGTAAAGACCGACGCGACCGGCGAAGTAATGTGGACGACGTCCTATTCCGGGTCGTCCGACGACGTACACGATCTACGTCAGACGAGCGATGGCGGGTTTGTCATGGTGGGTACCAGGAACGACGCGACTACCGGTCAGGACGTTCTGGTTATCAAGACAGATGCCGACGGCAGGTCGGTATCGTTCGTCGGAATAGCGGATCAGGATGAGTTACCATCGGGCTTCGCCGTCTCCCAGAACTACCCGAACCCTTTCAACCCAACAACGACGATCTCTTACGAGATATCATCAGCGTCCGCGGTAGTGCTCTCCGTTTACGACGTGCTCGGCCGGCGCGTCCTGACGCTCGACCAGGGCGCGAAACCGGCAGGCTCGCACGAGGTGTCACTGGACGCCGCCGGCCTACCGTCGGGTATGTACCTGTACCGACTCGAGGCCGGTGATTACGTTCAGGCCAGGCGGATGGTGTTGCTTCGCTAGGCCGGCTTTATGTTCTGATTCATGTGAAACAGATTGTTCGGGTCGTACTTCTTCTTGACGTCCCGCAGTCGCCGGTAGGCCGCCCCGTAGTTCTCCGAAACGCGGTCGGCGTCATCTTCTGATTGGAAGTTGATGTACCCGCCCTCTCTTGAGAACGGGGCCGTGGCCGCGTAGTAGTCACGCACCCACTGGATGTTCTTCTCGTTGTCCTTCGGGTCGGGCCACATGCCAGCGATCACGGTCGAGAAGTTGGCATCCCGATTGCCGAAGGCGGTTGCGTCGGCCGGTACGTCATGCACGGCGCCATTGATCGGGTAGATGTGCATCGTCGACTGTACCGTCGGGACCTTCGGTCCGTGTTCAAGGTGAGCGGCGACGAGGTCCTCGCTTAGCTCTTCTACGAAGTTGGCCTTCCAGTAATGCTGAAGGCCGGCTGGCAGGAGAGGGTCGAAAGCCGAGTTCAACGCCGGATAGGGCGCCGGGCCGACATGATGCGCGACGACGGGTGCCGCGCTCATGAGAGGCTTGAGGGCCTCTTCGCCCTTTTCGATCGGTCCCGCCCAGCAGGCCACGATCGCGCAGAAGGTATCGCCATGCCGATTCTCGGGTATGAACGGAAGCGGCGGCGCGATCTGCCACGCAAAGAAGGCGCCTAGCTGCCGCGGTGCGGTCGCGATGTAGTCCCGGAACGCCTCGAGCACGTCTCGCGCGTGCTCGACCTCGAAGAACATCGGGCCGCCATAGATCGTGCTTACCGGGTGGAGACGGAACTCGAAGTGCGTCACCACGCCGAAGTTGCCGCCACCTCCGCGCAGCGCCCAGAACAAATCGGCGTTCTCGTTCTCGGAGGCATGCTTAAGTTCGCCGTCCGCTGTAATGACGTCCGCCGAGATCAGATTGTCGAGCGACAGTCCGTGACCCCGCGTCAGGTAGCCAATGCCTCCGCCGAGCGTGAGACCGGCTACACCGGTTGTAGAGACGATCCCACCGACGGTAGCCATTCCGAAGGCATGGGTAGCATGGTCCAGATCGCCCCAACGACAACCTCCCTGTGCAACTACAGTTTTGTTTCGAGGATCGACGCGGATGCCACGCATTTCAGAAAGGTCGATCACGAGTCCATCATTGTTCGTACCGAAGCCGGGAACGCTGTGAGAGCCGCCTCGGATCGAAAGATCGAGGTCCGACTCGGCCGCGAAGCGAACCGCAGCAATAACATCCGCTTGGTCGGCGGCGCGGACGATTGCCGCCGGGTGTTTGTCGATCATGCCGTTGTAGACACTGCGGGCCTCGTTGTACGTTTCGTCGTCGCGGGCTACGACCGGTCCTCGAACGGCTTCTCTTAGCGAATCGAGAGTGGACGAGCTCACGAGCCCGTTCGTTGGGGGTGTCATGGCGCTAGCCTCCTACGTGTTTTGGAGCCAGGAAGTGTGGAGTCGGAAGAGGCCCTCGAATCACAAAAGAGTCTTTTTCCGTCAGGCGATTGTGAGCGTTTTACCGAATAAAGTCGACAATCGCAACTAGACTAAATTGTGAGAAGGTGGCCGGGAGGGGCGAGCCAACCCTCAGTCGACGATCACGAGCCGCCTTGTCGCCACAGTGTTTCCGACAGTCGCTCGAACAACAAAAATGCCTGCCGCCGTTTGCGACGCATTCCACACGAATGTGGAGTAGCCGTCGGCATTGGTCACGCGCCTGACGGGTGCCGGAATTCGTCGGCCCATCACGTCGAACACCTCGATCCGAGCGGCGGCTGATTTGGAGCTCGCGACAAAGATCGAAACGTCGCCTGATGATGGATTTGGAAACACGTCCACCTGGACCGCCTCCGGTCTCTGCGGTCGCTCAACCGCAGTTCCTTGGCCGAACGAGATCTCAAGTATCCTTCGGCTTCCTCCGAACTCGAGGACATACATGACATCGCCGACAAGTACGGCGTCAATCGGATTGCTGAATCCCCGAACGATACGCTCGACCACCGCCTCGTAGTTGTCTCCACTTTGCTGAAGATCTAGTTGCAACAGATCTCCTCCTTCGTCACCAAAAGGACTCAAGAGGCGATCCGAAGGCGACGTCCAACTCAGCACAAATCCCTTGCCGGCGAACGCGCCCGGCAGAACGCTCTCTGTGTCGAAGACGAGACCTAGCGGGGAGCGGTGGGGTGTAAACGTGCCGACACCGCCACCGTCCCTAAT